>DURJ01000120.1 GCA_012837285.1 Bacillota bacterium | reverse complement strand
CCAAGGACATGCTGAAATATTTCTGGGATGATACAGACGGGGGTTTTTATCTGTACGGTAACGATGCCGAAAAACTTATTGCCCGACCAAAAGAAATTTATGACGGGGCAACGCCATCCGGTAATTCCGTTGCAGCGGTAAACCTCATAAGACTGAGCCGGCTGACAGGTAACCCGGAGTTTGAAGAAAAGAGCCGGCGACAGCTAAGTGCATTCGGAGGGAGTGTGGCAAACTCACCCCCGGGACATGCTCATTTCTTAATGGCTGCATGGTTAGACCAAACAGCGCCCACAGATATTGTGATTGTCGGCAACCCGAAGGCAGACGATACATTAAAGCTACTCTCTGTAATCAATAACAAGTTTACACCGGAAGCCGGGGTTACTCTTAAACCCCTAGAACCAAAAGAAGAGGACCCGGCTCAGACTGCCCTCGTTGCCCAGAACAAACAGAATATGGACGGAAAAGCCACAGCCTATGTCTGCAAAGCCTACTCCTGTCAGCAGCCAATCAATGATCCGCAAGAACTAGAAAAAATGCTGTGACGACTGTTTCAGGATTCCTCATCTGTTTAACTGATCAGCCTAACAAATATTCCCAGGTGTGTCTTCACACCTGGGAATATTTGCTGCCTTATCAGACCTTACTTTATCAGACCTTTGGCCCGGAGAAACTCGCGTGCTACCTTAGCCGCATCTTGTTGCTCCACGTCTACTTTAGCATTAAGGTCTATCATATCTACGTCAGTGATAATTCCGCCCAAGGGTTTGACCGCTTCTTCTATTTCGGGATACTTGTCGAGGAAATCCCGACGAGCAGCGGTAATGGAATAATAAGGCGGGTTAAATCCCTGGTCGTCTTCAAGCAAAACAAGATCCGTAGCTTTATTACGTCCGTCAGTGGAGTAAACTACTGCTGCATCTACTTCAGCATTTTTTAGTGCCCGGTACAACAGTCCCAGATCCATAGGAACTACCTTCTTGAACTTGAAATCATAGGTAGCACAGAGTTCCTTGTACCCCTGACCGGGGTAGTCGGGAAATGTCGGGTCGGTACCCAAGAGCATTTCTCCTGCCTGAGCCTTAAGATCGCTAATCTTCTTCAAATTGAGCTTTTCCGCCGTCTCTCGTCTCACTGCCATGGCCCAGATGTTGTCGTAACCAAAGGCAGGAAATGTGTGGAGCCCAAAGTCTGTCAGCATGTGATCGTGAACGTATTGCCAGACTTTATCCGGATCGCGCCACTCCGGTGTGACTTTTTGCTGGAATGTGCCCAGAAACTGAGTTCCGGTGAATGTTAAGAAGAAATCTAGATCCCCTTTGACCGTGGCTTTTTGCGTTAGGAACTCACCGCCCAGATTCTTGATATGCTCCACCGGGTGATTAGTGCGCTCCTCAATCATGGCTTTAACCATTTCGGCCAGAATCTCAACTTCCGCGTAGCCCTGGGAACCAACACGTACCGGTGTCCCATCCCCCGGTTTGGCTGCTTGGGATTTCTCCAATTTGTCTGCGTTGTCTTCCGTTGACGGATTCTTGGTAGCACAACCACTAACAAGCACCGTGATGACCAAAAATAAGATTGCCGCTCTTAATATTTTTTGCGGCACTTTCGGCTCCCCCTTTTTTCTTACTGGCTTTTTTGTTGCAGAAGCCTTAATCCTTTCGGTGTAACCCAGTACTCCAACCATCCTAGCAAGCCATCAGCCAGCAACGCCAAGACAGCCGCCGGGATAGCACCTACCAGAACCAGATAGTCGCGCATCATTTGCAAGCCACGCACAATATAACAGCCCAGTCCTCCACCCCCGACCATGGCTGCCAAGGTAGCCGTCCCCACAGCCATAACAGATGCCGTACGCACTCCAGTCATGATCACAGATATGGATAGCGGTAATTCCACCTTCCAGAGTAGCTGAAAATCAGTCATACCCATACCGATGGCTGCTTCTTTTACATGCGGGTCAACATTCTTGATGCCAGCATGGGTGTTCTGCAAGATAGGTAGCAGCGAATAAAGGAATAGGGCCACTATGGCCGGTTTGTTACCAATGCCCAGTCCCAGCGGTATTAACAACGCTAACAAGGCCAGACTGGGAATCGTTTGCACAATATCTGCAAACGGAATGGCCAGGCGTTCCAGCAGTGACCATCGCGTAGACATTACACCCAGAGGTACAGCCACGGCTACCGCACCTCCCACCGGTATTAGCACTAGTAGGATCATGTGATCCCTGATCGCCAACAGTATTTCGGACCAGTTCTCTATTAGATAGATCCACATCTGTTGCCAAACCATCAACATACATACATCCTCCTGCGGTCAACATGGTCTAACTACACTGCCGTCTCTGGAAAAGTCCGACCTTCTTACCGATTTCTTGCTGTTTATGGACGACCACGACGGTTGGAAACAGCTACTGCCCGTTCTCGTTGTCCTTTGGTAGCAATTTGAACCGGGATCGACGAGCGCAATGCCCGGTGCACAAAGCTAGCGACGAACTTATCGGCAGGGTTAAAACAGATGCCTTCCGGTGTGTCGTCCTGCACCACCGCCCCTTCTTTCATAATGACGATGCGATCAGCCAGAAATAGGGCCTCATTTAGATCATGGGTCACGAATATTATGGTCTTTTTAAGTCTTTGCCTTAGATTCTTCAGCTCTAATTGTAGCTGTTCCCGCATGATGGGATCCAGGGCCCCAAACGGTTCATCCATAAGAATCAGTTCCGGATCGGCCGCCAATGCCCTTAGGACTCCAATTCGCTGCTGCTGGCCACCTGACAACTGGGCTGGGTAGCGACCTCTAAAAGTAACCGGATCCATGCCCCCTAGCTGTAACAGTTCGTCTACGCATTGTTGTAGCTTTTTCTTAGGCCACCCTAACAGTTCCGGTACTAAGGCAATGTTTCCCGCTACAGTTAAGTGTGGAAGCAGCCCTACACTCTGAATTACATATCCAATCTTACGGCGTAGCTCTACCTTGCTCCAACTGCCGGCCGGCCGTTCAAACAGATGAAGTTCACCGGACGTGGGCTCAATAAGACGGTTAACCATCTTTAGCGTGGTGGTTTTCCCGCAACCGGAAGGCCCAATTAAGACTAGGAATTCCCCCGCCGAAACATTAAGACACAGATCACGAACAGCCACACTCCCATCGGCGTAGACCTTGCTAACATGTTTAAAAGTGACCAGCTAAGATCCCCCCAGTATAATTGCCTTCATACTGATTTTTTGTATCTTTAGTATAGCTCCCTGTCACCGGCGGTCAAACCAGTATTTGACATCTAGCGTTGCTCGTACAGCACCAGCATTCATCTGCAGACGACAGCTTCTATTTGCTTATTGATTGCGCTGTTTACGCGCTGTTACAAGTTCAACCGTTACCGCCTTTCCTTCCACACCTGTCACCGAAAGCATCATTTTATTTCAAATAAAAAAGCCCGGCATTCCGGGCAATCTGATTATATATCAAGAAGGGGGTTTAGGATAGCATGTATACAGGATACCATGACTTTGTTAAGGCGCTGTAACAAGCTCGTTACGTCATGATTAAAAGGCATTTTGGATCAGTTCCGGCCTGACCGTACCACCCTCTATATTCAGCGCCAACACATCAAATCTACACGGAGTGCTTGTCCTCTGGCGCTGCAAGTAGAAAGAGGCTACAGTCCTAAGCTTTGCCTGCTTCGCAGTTGTTACCGCTTCTTGCGGACTACCATAGCGCCGACTGCGGCGTGTCTTTACTTCTACAAATACCAGCGTTTTGCCATCTTGGGCAATGAGATCGATTTCTCCTAACCGGCAGCGGAAGTTACGTTCGATGATTCGATAGCCGCAGCTTTCAAGGTAGTACACAGCAAAATCCTCGCCCAACCCCCCTACAGCCTTGTTGTTCATTGTTATTTCCCTGCCCCTTCTTGGGCTAAGCGCACCGGTCTGAAGCTGAGACGATGAAGGGCGCAGGGGCCCAGTTGGGCTAGAGCTGCTAAGTGCTCCGGTGTACCATACCCCTTGTGACGACAGAAACCGTATCCCGGATATGTTCGGTCCCATTTCACCATCAGCCGATCACGAACGACCTTGGCAACAATGGAGGCGGCAGCAATAGAAGCGCACTGTTCGTCACCATGGACAATAGCGTCGAAAGAGCACGCGATACCTTCCAAGGCAACAGCATCCACCAAAACATGATCGGGTACTATCTTCAGCTTGTTAACTGCCTGCTTCATGGCTGCGCGCGTGGCCTGAAGAATATTGTAACGATCTATGTACTCAACATCAGCCAAACCAATTCCTATACTTACGGCCACTGTCCGAATGGCTTTATACAGTTCTTCCCGCCGGACCTCCGTCAGTTGCTTCGATTCGCGCAAAGTAGGCAAGTAGCCACGACACTCTACGGCTGGCGGCAGTATTACCGCCGCTGCTACCACCGGCCCGGCTAACGGACCTCGCCCCGCCTCATCTACTCCCGCCACATTCATGAGGCCCATTTTTTGTAGCTTCTCTTCTATCACCCAAAGGTCTTCGGTCATAAGTCGGTCTCCTTTTCCCGGGGTCGCTCTAGACTAATACGACCCAGTTTTCCTTGTTGAAATTCTCGTAACAACAACGCTGCCGCTCGCGCGGTATCCAATTTACCGCCGCTCAAATAGAGTCCGCGCCTTTGAGCGATCCCCGGCAAGATACTTGAGACATCACTGCTCTCTAAGTCATAGGTTGTCTCCAAAACCAGCGGAGCCTGCTCCTGTAACTGTTGTCCTAACCACAGAGATATTTCCTCCTGCGGCAGGATTTCGGCGCGAATAGCGCCTACGGCAGCTAATTTATACCCCGTCTCCTGGTCACTGAACTTGGGCCACAGAATCCCGGGTGTGTCCAAAATTATCAGGTTTTTCCCCGCTCGTATCCACTGTTGGCTTCGAGTTACACCCGGTTTCGCACCTACTATAGCCCGGCGACGTCCCACCAACTTGTTAATTACGGCTGACTTACCCACGTTAGGAATGCCCGCCACTAACACTCGTAGATCGTTAAAAACAGCCGCTTGGCTGGCCAATTTCCGAATAGGTTGCAGCAGTTTCTGCCGCCGATCCAACTGAGCGGAAAACGCTACTGCTTCTATCCCCTGGCCGCGAACAGTCCGCAGCCATTCAGTAGTCACTGGCGGCGAGGCCAAGTCAGCCTTGTTTAGTACCAGCAGATGCAATTTTCCGGCCAGGAGCTCGGCTAAGTCGGGATTGCGACTTGCTGCCGGCACGCGCGCGTCGGCAATTTCAAGCACAAAATCCACCTGGGGCAATCGCGCCTGTAACTCCCGCCTGGCTTTGGCCATATGGCCAGGAAACCATTGTACGGTCAAGGCTTCACCTCCCCGGGTAGATTTAAGGCCCTTACCCGGTGAAGCGGCCAATAGCGCAAGCTTGCTTTGCCAATAACGCTCTTTAGCGAAACCAGTCCCACTTCTTGATAGCGGCTGTCTTGGCTATTGTTGCGATTATCCCCCAAGACAAAGATTTTGCCCCTTGGTACCCGCACCGGTCCAAATTGTCCATAAGTAGGTTCCTTGATGTAAGGTTCTGACAGGGGCGTACCGTCTACCCACACCTTACCGTCACGTATTTCTACCGTCTCTCCGGCCACAGCAATAACTCGTTTTATGTAATCCTCTCGCGGTCTCGCCTGAGGGTGAAATACCACAATATTCCCCCGGAGCGGCTCCGTAAAGCGGAAGATGAACTTGTTGATCAGGAGTCGTTCACCGGAGTAGAGCGTAGGTTCCATCGAGGGGCCGGTAACAATAAAAGACTGCACCACAAAGGTGATAATAAACAGGGCCAATACAATGGCCAGCAACACGCTTTGTACGTACTCCCAGACAACCTTTTCTATTTTTCCCATAACCTGACCCCTCCACCTGCTCTTTCAACAACAAAAGCAGGGACTTCATCAGTCCCTAATTAGCCACGTCTTTCCTTGATACGAGCAGCCTTACCAGACAATTTCCGCAAATAGTAAAGCTTAGCCCGACGAACTTGACCCCGTCGTACCACTTCCACCTTGTCAACGCGCCGGCTGTGAACAGGAAATACCCTCTCTACCCCAACACCGTAGGACACCCTTCGGACAGTAAAAGTCTCCTGTGAGCCTTTCCCGCGGCGAGCAATAACCACGCCTTCAAAGATCTGAATTCGCTCGCGGTTCCCCTCTACCACTTTAACATGTACCCGCACCGTATCCCCCGGGGCAAACTGGGGAATATCGGTTCGAAGCTGTTCGTTTTCTAACGACTGTAGACGATTCATATCTTACTCTCCTCCCTTACCTGCCACAAATGCTCGCTCGAAGTTATATTTGAACTAAGTCCGATTCAAGCTCCCTAAACAGAACAGAACGTATTATACCACACCCAACCCATCAAAACAACTAGCTCCTGTCTCGCTCGCGCTCTCGCTCAATTTCGGCCAGCAGTTTCAGATCCTCTCGACCCAGTTCTGCTCGGACTAACAGATCCGGGCGCCGTGTTAGAGTTCTGGCCAGTGATTCACGTCGCCTCCACAGCCTGATTTCTTCGTGATTACCTGACAGAAGTACTGGCGGCACCCTTCGCCCCTCCCAGACCTCCGGCCTGGTATACTGAGGACACTCCAGTAAACCGGTGCTAAATGAGTCGTCTAAAGCTGCATCCTCGGCCCCCAAAGCCCCGGGGAGAAGACGTATGATGGCATCAGCCAGCACCAGGGCTGGAATCTCCCCCCCAGTGAGTACGAAATCCCCAATGGAAATTTCATCAGTAACCAGCGTCTCCCGAATTCGCTCGTCTACTCCTTCGTAATGGCCGCAGACTATGACCAGGTGATTTTCCTGGGCCAGCTCCCACGCTAACTGTTGGTCAAATACCTTTCCCTGGGGGCAAGTCAGAATAACTCTGGCTGTTTGCGCTAGGTCGGCAAATCGGATAGCACCTGCTATAGGATCGGCCTGTAACACCATGCCGCTACCCCCGCCAAAAGGGTAGTCATCCACTGAGCGGTGCTTATCACTGCTAAAATCCCTGATGTCGATAACCCTTATATTTACCAGGTCTTTTTCCTGGGCCCGTTTGATTATGCTTTCTTGAAACGGTCCCGTAAACATACCTGGAAACAGAGTCAGAATATCGAGCTCCATAGTTATTCTCTCCTTAGCATAGCCCCGGTAACAAAAAGACTGTCATACAGCCGGCTTCCAGGTCTATTGCGCGCACCACTTCCCGGGTTGCTGGTAACAGTATTTCGGCACCCGCTTCCGACCGAACCACATAAACATCATTGGCCGGGAGCGGTAGAATCTCAGTCAGCACACCAAGGCGCTCGCCTTCAAGCGAATACACTTCCAGCCCCACCAGTTGAAAATAGAAGTAGTGTCCTTCCGGCAAAGTGACCGCCTGGTCGAGGGTTACGGCCAGCTCACACCCGGTTAGCCGGCTAGCCTCTTCCGGGCCATCTATTCCCTCCAAAGCAATGATAGCTTGATCACCTGCCAGTCGAGCCCCTCTCACGCCATACGATCCCGTAACTGCCTGGGCAGAAATCAAATAGACGCTCTTTAACCGGTAGACCCGCTGGGGGAAATCCGTCAGCAACATTACCTTTACCTCACCGCGCACACCATGCGGCGCCGTGATTACGCCTACCGTTATCAGATCTTCTCTATTCATGGCGCAACTCCACAATCTTGCCATTGGCAGTTACTATTTCCGCTCCGAAAATCCGGGCCACATCATCGCCTGGCTTAACCTTGACCCAACCTTCAACAGCTCCTTGAACCACTTCTTGGCCCTGCTCCCAGCCTTTGACTTCTGCCATTTTCTGTTTTAGACGCTCGCGCATCTCCAGTCGCTTTTCTTTTTCTTCCTCAATCTGTTGTCGCGTAGACGCTACTTGCTGAAGTCCCTGCCTTTCCGCATCCAGAAGAAGCCGCTTCCCTTGGAACTCTATCTGCTGCAATTCCAGTTCCAAACGTTGAAGAGTATTCTTTAAATCCTGGAGCATCTCTTCCTTGAGTGCAGGAGTGACCAATGCCTTTAGAGCAATCGTCCTTTTGATCAGCATGGCTTCACCCTCTGCCTTGATCAAGGATTTTCCATAATCTCTACCATTACTCGCCGGCTGCCTCGGGCCGAGGCTGATCGAACCACCGTACGGATAGCACGGGCAATTCTCCCTTGCCTACCAATGACTTTGCCCATGTCTTCAGATGCGACCTTAAGCTCCAACAGGAGCGTCGTATCCCCTTCCACCTCGTTCACAGTCACAGCATCAGGATTGCTGACCAACGCCTTGGCAACAATCTCCAGCAGCTCCCGCATGTAATAGCCCCCCTTAGGCCTGCAAAGCTTCCTTGTCTTTGCTCTTTAAGGCTAGAAACTTGTCCCAGATTCCCATCTGTTTAAATAGCCGCATCACCGTTTCCGAAGGCTGTGCTCCCCGGGACAACCAGGTAAGAGCCTTCTCTTCATCTATATCGATGACCACCGGCTCGCGGGTGGGATTGTAATAACCAATAGTCTCAATAAAACGTCCATCCCGTGGCTTACGCGAATCGGCCACCACTAAGCGATAGCTGGGAGCCTTTTTCGCACCCATACGGCGTAACCGGATCTTAACCATGCACTCACCTCCTTTCCAAGAACCGTCTTTAATATGGCAATGGTCCCCACATAGACGGCAGCTGGCCCTTCTTCTCCAAACGCCCAAATTGCTTCAGCAGCTTCTTCATGTCTGAAAACTGCTTTAGTAACCGGTTAATGTCTTGAACCGTGGTTCCACTGCCCCGTGCAATGCGCCGTTTTCTGCTATGATCAATCATTTCCGGTGAAATTCGTTCTTCTCTTGTCATGGACGAGATTATAGCATCTACTTTAACAAATTCTCTCTCATCCACCTTGAAGCCCGGCATTTTCTTTAGTTTGCCAAAACCAGGTAGATGACCCAACAGTTGGTCCACCGGCCCCATTTTTCGGACTTCTTTCAGTTGGACACTGAAATCATCCAAAGTAAATTGAGCTTTACGCAACTTTTGCTCCAGCTCTCGAGCCTTCTCCTGGTCCATTGTCTCCTGGGCCTTTTCAATTAGCGTCAGTACATCGCCCATGCCCAGTATTCTCGTGGCCAGGCGCTGGGGATAGAACACATGTAAGGCCTCGGCTCCTTCTCCTACACCGATGAATTTTATCGGAACCCCTGTAACCGCCCGTAAAGACAACGCCGCTCCGCCTCTGGCGTCTCCATCCAGCTTGGTCAGGATGCAGCCGGTAAGACCCAACTTTTCTTGAAAAGCCCCGGCCGCAGTTACAGCGTCCTGACCGGTCATGGCATCCAACACCAACAAGGTTTCCGTTGGACGGACCGCATCTTTGATCTCCACCAGCTCAGTCATCATTTCCTCATCAATGTGCAAGCGACCGGCGGTATCAATAAGTACTGTATCATAAGCTTCGCGCCGCGCCTTCTCTAAAGCTGCCCGAGAGATAGCCACCGGGTCTTGTTCCCCCAGGCTGAAAACCGAAACTTTTACTTTTTCTCCCAGTACCTGGAGCTGCTTGATGGCTGCCGGCCGATACACATCTGCTGCAACCAGCAGCGGCCGTCGACCTTCTTTGGCCAACACGCGAGCTAGCTTAGCCGCTGTGGTGGTCTTGCCGGCACCCTGCAGCCCCACTATCATATACACACTGAGCCCATCCGCAGCCCGTTCTAAGCCACTGGCCCCACTCCCTAACAGATCCGTCAGCTCTTCCTGAACAACCTTAACTACCTGTTGGGCCGGAGTAAGGCTAGACAGCACGTCTTGCCCAATGGCTTTCTCTTGCACTCGGCCGACGAAGTCTTTAACTACCCGGAAATTCACATCAGCCTCAAGAAGTGCCAGCCGAACTTCTCTTAGTGCTGCTTTGACGTCGGCTTCATTCAGCCGGCCCTTACCGCTTAGTTTCTTTAGTGCGCCCTGGATCTTTTCCGCCAAACCCTCCAGCATTCAATCACCTTCCGGACCCATAGTCTCCAGCAAAGCCGCCATCTCGGCCATTATCGTCTTCTGTTCCGGGGTAAGACCGCTTCGGGCCAGTGCAGCCACCAGGTATCTTAGTCTTAGCCGCTGCTGCTCTTCCCTCTGATAGCTTTCCACCAGCCTTAAGCGTTCTTCGTAACCTCTAAGAGACGCCTCGGCCCGACTAAGAATGTCGTAGACCGCTTGTCGGCTAACGTTGAACTCGCTAGCGATCTCTCCCAGGGACAGATCTTCTCCGAAATAAAGTTCCATAAACCGCTGCTGCTTAGCGGTAAGAAGGGAGCCATAAAAGTCATACAGTAAAGCCATCTGAACCCTGGCTTCCATGCTCCCACCCCTGTTAAGTAAAACTACTTTACACCCTGAAACCAATTTTACCGATCAGGGGCTTTCCTGTCAAGCTCTTTCAGCGCCATCTTCCAACAGGGCAGCTACAAAGGCCTTCGGTTCGAAGTCTTCCAGGTCATCCAACTCCTCACCAATACCCAGCCAGCGGATGGGAATACCCAGTTCCTTCTGGATAGCCACGGCGATACCGCCTTTGGCGGTCCCGTCCAATTTGGCCAAGATAATGCCGGTAAGGGGAACCACTTCCTGAAACAACCGCGCTTGGCTCAGGGCATTTTGCCCCGTGGTGGCGTCCAGCACCAACAGCGTTTCTTGAGGAAGATCAGGGCGAGCCTTACCAAGAACACGGCGCACCTTAAGCAGTTCCTGCATCAAGTTCTTCTTGGTTTGCAAGCGACCGGCCGTATCCAGAATAAGGACATCAGCCCGCCGAGCCAAGGCTGCTTGCACCGCATCGTAAGCCACGGCCGCCGGATCTGATCCCTCCTGATGAGCAATTAGCTCCGCGCCTACGCGGTTAGCCCACACCGTGAGCTGTTCGCTGGCCGCAGCCCGGAAAGTATCGCAAGCAGCCAGTATCACCCTCTTGCCTTCTTTACGATATCGACCAGCCAGTTTGGCAATACTGGTGGTCTTGCCTACACCGTTAACTCCTACCACCAAGATTGCCAGGGGAGAATTGGCAGAAGTTGATCCCACCCCCGGCTCCACCTGCAAAATCTGCTCTAATTTGGCGGATAAAGCAGCTCTGATATCGGCCACAGACGCCACCCGTTCAGCCTTGACGGCCCGGATCAACTCTTCTGTGACTGCCACTCCGACATCAGCAGCTAATAGGATTTCTTCTAGCTCTTCCCATGTTTCTGCTTCAATACGCCCACCTTGGGGCAGCAAATTCTGAAGACGCTCGGCTATCGCTGTCCGCGTCTTGGTCAGACCGGTACTAAGTCGCAACCATAACTTCGACAACTTCCTGCCTCCCTTTCGCCACTAACCGGCTGCTTGTGTGAGATCCACCGATACCAGACTGCTTGTACCGCTTGGGGCCATGGTTAGGCCATACAAAGCCTGGGCTCGAATCATCGCCTGTCGTTTATGGGTGACAATAATAAATTGGGTTTCTGCTGCCAACTCTTCCAGATAAGAAAGAAATCTCTCGGCATTAGTCTCGTCCAAAGAGGCATCGATTTCATCTAACACACAAACTGAGCTCTGGCCGCAACGCAGCAGAGCAAACAAGAACGCAATGGCCGTCAGAGCGCGTTCTCCCCCTGATAGGGACATTAAGGGCTGCATCTTTTTGTCTGGAAGTTGAGCAAATATCTCCAGCCCGGCTTCATTGGGATCGTCGCTTGTGAGTCGAAGATCGGCTTGACCTCCTCGGAACAAGTGTTGGAATATATCCCGAAAATTATTTCTTAACAGTTCAAATGTCTTTAGCAACCGAGTGGCCACCGTTTGGTCGATGTCGCTGATGAGCTCCAGTAATGTTTCTCTGGCTGACTCCACATCTTGCGCCTGCGAGCTAAGAAACCCGTGGCGTTCGTTTATTTCGGCCAAGGTCTGAGGGGCCTTCAGATTGACATCGCCTAAAGCGGTAATTTCGTCCTTCAGGCGCTCAATCTCAGCCTGGGCCTCAGATAGCTTCAGGTCCAGTGAAGGCAGGGAATAATTCGTCGGCACCACCTGGGTTTCGAACAGGTGTCGCTGGGCCCCTTCACGGTCTGCCTCCAGCCGACCCAGAGTGAGTTCCAAGGTATGCACCTTGCTACGTTGATTCTCCTCTGTTTTGAGCAACTGAAGTAGCTCCCGGTCATCATCCTTGAGACTGCAACGCAGTCCAGATAGGATTTCTCCTGTCTGTTGGACCTCGTCTGTAATTCGGGCTAATTTTGTAGTCAAAGCCAGCTGCCGGGTTTGCAGCTCCTGTTGCGCTTTCCTTCCCGCAGCAGCCAAGCTGTCGATTTCTTCCAGCTTTCTTCTCACCTCTGCCTGTTGCCGCTCAAGCTGCTCCAAAGACAGACGCTGCTCCTGACTTCGCAGTTTTAGCTGCTTTTCCTTCTCTTGACAGGCCACTAAATCCAAGCGCAGAGCCAGGGCTTCCTGCTGTATCTTTTCTATTTGTTCGGCCAGATCTTGTTGGTGTTTCTCTTCCTGGGTAGCCACTGTTTCCCACTGTTGCAGGTTTTTCTCCGCTATTTGCTCAGACTGAAGCCGTCGTTCTTTTTCTGCTAACAACTCTTGGAGCTTGCCAGTAAGAATCTTCTCTTCTTCTTCCCATACCACCCGGTTATGTCTGGTCTCAGTCAGTTGAGCCGCATACTCTTTCTTTTTACTTCTGGCCATTGTCAATTCGTCTTCCATCTGGCGCGCACGATCCATCATTTGCCCTAGCTCGCTCTCCAACCGCTGTCTGCGTTCGCCGGTAGCAGTCAGTATCTTTTGCCGCTCGGCCAGCTTAGATTCTTGTTGTGCTACTTTTTGCTTCAGTTCTCGCAGCTGTCGACCCAGAGATATCTGGGATGGCCGCCGCTTATTTAGGCTGCCGCCGGCCAAAGAACCTCCGGGATTAACAACATCTCCGGCCAAAGTCACCGTCTTGAGCTGAAAGCCACCCGCCTTGGCTATAGCCCTAGCTGCAGTCAAATCACGAGCCACTAACACCCGCCCCAGCAAGTATTTTATCGCCGGAGCCACAGCGGCCGGGAACTGCACTAGTTCATCAGCCCAACCTACCGCCCCCTTAAGCTTGACTAACTCTTGTTCTTGAACCGACCGGGTCCACGGTCGGATAGTATTCAGCGGTAAGAACGTTGCCCGACCGCCACCTGTAGAGCGAAGCCAATCGATAGCCGCAGCGGCCGCTTCGTCGCTGTCTGCCACTAAGAATTGCTGGGCGGTACCTAAAGCTGTCTCGATGGCGATTTCATATTCAGCCGGCACAACCATCAATTGTGCCACTGCACCGACTATACCCGGGCAGCGGGCGGTCAAGACCGACCGCGGTCCCTGGTAGTAGCTGCTAAAATTACGTTGCAGGCTCTGCAGTCCGGCTAGTTCAGCTTCAGAGCGTTCCAGTGTACGACGAGCTGCATCGTACTCTCGCTGGGCCATCTTCTCTTGTTCAAAAACAACCGCTATTTGTCCTTCCAACTGTGCTCGCTTTGACTCCAAGGCTTCCCCTTGCTCGGTGAGTGTAGTTATTCTTTCGTCTTCTTTTGTCTGCAGCTGCACTACGGCCTCGGCCCGGGTACCGGCCTCTTCGGCCGCTGTCCAGGCCCGTCCTCTCCGTTCTTCAAGCACCTGCTGTTCACGAGCCAGGGACCTTAGGGCATTGCTGTGAGCAGACCGTTCGCTCAAACAATCAATAATGCGTTCCCGCCGTTGGCTGGTTCGACCTTGGATCTGGTTATGTTCCCGCTCTAACTCTTGAAGTTGCGTATTCAGTAGGGCCAGTGACTCTTCTTTCGTCGTCAGCACAGCTGCCAACTGGGCCAGTTCTTCTTGGCTTTGGGCCTGCTGCTGCCGTAACTCAGAGCAACGGCCAGCTAGCTCCTGGCCCTGATTTAGCACCGCTTCTTGGCGTACTGCCCGCTCCCGGGCCTCTCCCAACAAAGAAGTCAACTGCTTTTCCAGTGCGACCAACTGCTGTTGCACCCGGTTCTCTCGGCTCTTTAAGTCTCCGAAGTAGATCTCGTGCGCCGCTATGTCGGCCCGTCTGCGCTCCAACTCCACTTCTAAAGTGGACCGCCGTTGACCAAGTTCCTGTGTCCGTTGTTGTTCCGGAACTAGCTTTTCCTGGACAGAGGCAATTCTCTCCTCTAGACGGCGAATTTCACTTAGACCAACAAAGATCTGCAGTTCTCTTAAGCGATTACTCTTAGTCCGGTAAGCACCGGCTCGTCGAGCCTCTTCCACCAACGGCTCGCGTTGGCGCTCCAATTCAGCACAGACGTCTCTCAGGCGCACTAGATCTTGTTCCGTATAAGCCAACTTGTCTTCTGCTTCTTTCTTCCGGCGCCGCCACTTCCACGCACCGGCAGCCTGCTCAAGAAACATTCGTCGCTGCAGAGGGCTAAGATTGAGCACTTCATCAACTTTCCCTTGGCCGATAAAAGCATACCCGTCTTTACCGATACCGGTGTCGGCAAACAGATCTTGAATATCGCGCAGCCGGCAGGGCACACCGTTAAGCAAGAATTCACTGTTACCGGATCGATATGCCCGCCGCATAACTGTAACCTCACTGTAAGGCAGTGGGAGAAGGCCGCTTTCGTTGTTAAATGTTAAGCCAACTTCAGCCAAACCGTGAGGGCGCCGAAAACCGGAGCCGTTGAAGATAATGTCTTCCAACCGCTCGCCCCGGAGCGAATGCAGGCTTTGTTCACCCAAAGCCCACCGAATGGCATCCACTACGTTACTCTTGCCACTGCCGTTGGGCCCTACAATAGCCGTAATCCCTGGTTCGAAGATAAACTCCAGCCGCTCGGCAAAAGACTTAAACCCTTGGACTGTCAGTCTTTCCAACCGCATGAACCGACCCCCTCGCCTGCATTGTAGCATAATTTAGTGAACACAAGAAGGCCCACCCCGAGGGGCAGGCCCAAGATTTGTTGGCAGTCGCCCTATGGCTCTTAACGTGAACCTACAATAAACTTGATCGCCGTCCTCTCTTCGCCATCAATGGTGATCTCGGCAAAAGCTGGCACACAAACCAGATCTAGACCGTTGGGGGCTACAAATCCGCGTGCAATGGCTACCGCTTTGACAGCCTGGTTGACCGCTCCCGCGCCCACCGCTTGCACCTCGGCTACTCCGTGTTCTCTGAGAACAGCTGCCAAAGCACCTGCCACCGATTTAGGATTAGATTGTGCTGATACTTTTAGTACTTCCACTTTTCTGCCTCCTTCAGTTCGATTGCTCATTCGCTCATTGGGCTTATAGTGTTTATTCGTGGTTTGGCGAAAAATTCCTGCTTTTTTGACGCAATATCAAGCTAAAAGCTAGTTTCTTTACTCTACGCTATTTCGACATCTTTCGCAACAGTTTACTGGCAGCTTCTTGTTCGGCATCCTTCTTACTAGTGCCGCTCCCTTGAGTTTGAAGAAAACCGTCCACATAGAGTCCGACCGTAAATTGTCTGGCATGGGCAGGTCCCTCGCTTTTTAGGAGCCGATACTCAATACTTACATTACCATGGGCCTGTAATTGTTCCTGAAGGGTGGTCTTATGATCGGTAACAAACTGGAATTCTCCCGACAAGTACGGCACCAATAGGCGGTTCACGAATAAGCGGGCTGCATCCAGGCCCGAACTCAGATACACAGCCCCGAGCAGGGCCTCCACAGCATCAGCCAGCAGAGCCGGTCGGTATCTACCGCCTTGTGCTTCTTCCCCTCTCCCTAAGCGTAACGCCTCCCCTAAGTCTAAGTGGTCGGCCAAGCGTGCTAAAGTAGGCTCACATACCAGCACCGCTCGGCGCCTAGTGAGTTCTCCCTCCGGTTCGGTTGGAAAAACGCTATACAAATACTCGCTTACGATCAGCTCCAGAACTGCATCGCCCAGGAACTCCAAGCGTTCATTAGCCTGCGTACCGTGTTCATGAGCATACGAGGAATGAGTCAGGGCAATAGCAGCCAGCTGAGGCTGTACCTTCAGACCCCAACTGCCAAGTACAGTCAGCAGGCGTTTCAAATCCGGCCAAATGTCAGTTGCTGCCATATCGTTTTACCACCAAGGCTGTATTATGTCCCCCAAATCCGAACGAATTGGCCAACACAGTATTTACTCGAGCCGGGCGGGGGTTATTAGGGACATAATCTAAATCACATTCCGGATCACGATACCGGTAATTGATGGTCGGGGGTAGCAAGTCTTCGTTGATAGCCCAGAGGCAGGCAATAAACTCCACCACACCGGCTGCACCAAGCAGGTGGCCGATCATGGACTTTGTTGAACTTACCGGGACCTGGTAAGCGTGTTCACCGAAGATGTGTTTGATAGCCTTGGTTTCGTAAAGGTCGTTGTATTCTGTAGAGGTACCGTGGGCGTTAATATAATCAATCTGCTCCGGCTGCACAGCGGCATCTAGAAGCGCCGCTTCCATGGCTCTGGCCGCTCCTTCCCCTTCCGGTGCCGGCGCAGTAATGTGATACGCGTCCAAAGTAGCACCATAGCCTATAAGTTCGCCATAAATCCTGGCCTGCCGCGCCTGGGCATGCTCCAGCTCCTCTAAGATAACTAACCCGGCCCCCTCACCCATGACAAAACCATCCCGTTTCCGGTCAAAAGGACGACACGCCTGCTCAGGCTCCTGGTTATGGGTGGATAAAGCTTTCATCGAACCGAAACCGGCCAAAGCTGCGGGCGTTATCGGGGCTTCGGCTCCCCCAGCCAAGACTAGATCGGCTTCGTCCCGTTGGATCATCCGCAGGGCCTGACCTAAAGCATCGGCTGATGAAGCGCAAGCGCTTACTGTTGTAAGGCTGGGGCCCTTAAGGCCGTACATAATTGAAATCTGTCCTGCAGCTATATTGGCAATGATCATGGGAATAAAAAACGGGCTGACCCGACCAGGACCACGTTGATCTAAAACTAACACCTGTTCGGCCAAAGTCTCAATACCGCCTACACCGGTCCCTAGAACCACCCCAATACGCTGGCTGTTTTCCTGCTCCAGTTTAAGATCGCTATCCAGCACAGCCTGTTGAGCAACAGCTACAGCATACTGGCAAAACCGATCCATCCGGCGGGCGTCTTTACGATCCATATAATCGGGGGCGTTAAAATCTTTCAGTTCGCCAGCCATTTGGCTAGTAAACGGTTCCGGCTCAAACCGAGTTATGCGGCTGATGCCGTTCTTGGCGGTCCTAAGTCCGGCAAAATACGCCTCTTTGCCAATTCCGATAGGAGTAACCGCGCCAATACCTGTTACAACAATTCTTCTGCCCACTACCTACACACTCCCAAGCAATATGATCATCCTGAGTGGTTTTATGAAAAGTCCCGTAGCAACCATACTACGGGAGCCTTCCTTAATCTGAGACCCATTAAGAGTTGGCCTTAATGTACTCTACTGCATCCCCGACAGTGACTATTTTCTCTGCATCTTCATCTGGAATCTCAATCCCAAAGTCTTCTTCAAGAGCCATCACCAGTTCCACGATGTCCAGCGAATCGGCCCCCAAATCATCCACAAACGAGGCTTCCATAGTTACAGTGTCCTCATCCACGCCAAGCTGATCCACAATGATCTCTTTTACCCGGTCAAAAAGAGCCACAGTATCTCACCCCCTTTCGGCGGCTTCATTGGGTTAAACCAGAAACCGAGCTACTATTCCTGCCGCTACATTCCAAGTCCTCCGTCGATAGCCAATACCTGCCCGGTAATATACCCGGCTTCAGCGCTGCAGACAAAAGCCACTGCCGCTGCCACATCTTCGGGCCCACCATAGCGCCCGGCCGGGATTTTACTCAAGTACATATGTTGGATGTCCGTCGGCAAAGAAGCCGTCATGTCGGTGGCAATAAATCCCGGCGCCACTGCATTTACTGTGATGCCTCTTGCGGCCACTTCTTGAGCTACCGATTTAGTCAGGCCGATGACACCGGCTTTAGCGGCCGCATAATTGGCCTGACCGGCGTTGCCGTGTATTCCGACCACGGAAGCAATATTCACAATCCGTCCACATTTCCGCCTAAGCATACCTTTTAGCACCGCCTGGGTGCAATAAAATACCCCGTCGAGATTAGTCGACATAACGTCTGCCCACGCTTCTTTCTTTAGTCTAAGCAATAAACCGTCCCGGGTGATACCGGCATTGTTCACCAGTATTCCGATGGGACCAAGTGCTTGTTCGGCCAGGGCAATAAATCTTTCCGTCTGTTCCGATCTAGAAACGTCCACTTGGATAGCGGCCGCCGTCCCACCGGCCTCAGCAATAGCAGTCACTACCGCTTGGGCCTGATCAGCATTCTTGGCATAGCCCACAGCCACTGGAGCTCCCAGCCGCGCCAGTTTGATAGCAATGGCCTTACCGATTCCACGGGAACCGCCGGTAACTACAGCAGAACCTGGAATTATCTCCATTTTAACTAACCCCTTTCAGCTCCGCAAGGGTCTTTTCGAAGGAAGGAAGGTCATAGACGTTAAAACATAGTGCGGTCCGAGCTATGCGCTTTAAGAAGCCATTTAATACTCGGCCAGGGCCAACTTCAATAAAAGTGTGATACCCGTCAGCCAGCATTCTCCGAATGGAGTCCTCCCACCTCACCGGTGAGCTTACTTGTCGCACCAAGGATTCCCTTATGTCTTCTCCGGTAGTAACATAGTCCCCGGTAACATTGGCTACCACCGGAATCTCAGGAGCTTTGATCTCTACCTGGTCTAATATCGCGGCCAGCTTTTCCCCGGCCGGAGAGAGTAAACTCGAATGAAAGGGGCTGCTCACATCCAGTGGCACAAACCTGGCTCCTCTGGCTGTGGCCAAATTGCCGGCAGCAAGTACCGCCTCGGTATGCCCCGCAATAACAACTTGACCCGGACAATTATAGTTTGCCGGTTCAACTTGGCCATTCTCTTGCGCCAAGCGACAGATTTCGTCAACTTCTTCTGGAGCCAGGCCCAGTATCGCCCCCATGGTTCCTTCTCCAACCGGTACAGTTTCTTGCATCAAGCGGCCTCGCTCATGTACCAACCATACAGCCGTACGAAAACCAAAACTCCCAGCCACGGCTAGGGCTGAATACTCACCCAAACTCAACCCGGCAGCAACCCCCGGCCTGACGCCAGACTCTGCCAGCACCGCCCAACAGGCCAAACTTACAGCCGTAATAGCCGGTTGGGTGATTTGGGTCAAGATAAGTTGCTCTTCCGGACCATTAAAGCACAGGTCGCTGATAGAAAAACCCAAAGTTTCATCTGCAGCAGCAAATACTGCCCGAGCAGCGGAATAGTGGCCGGCCAGATCTCTTCCCATCCCTACGTACTGTGCCCCTTGCCCAGGGAACAACAAGGCTACGTGATCTCTGCTCATAATTCATACCTCCAACAGCCCTACGGTCTGCTTGTTAGCAGCCATACGCCGCCCCAGCCGCTGCAATATGTCACCGGCCTCAGCCATAATACCAGTAATGATTTCATCCACAGGTAAAATCTCTTGGACTAAACCGGCCACCTGGCCACACATCACTGAACCATATTTTACATCTCCATCCTGTACTGCTGCCCGCAGCCGTCCTGTTCCCAACTGCTCCAGTTCTTGGCGACCGACCCCCTGCTGTTCCAAAAGCGCAAATTCTCGCGCCAGTTGGTTGTTCATTACCCGTACCGGATGTCCGATACTTGCTCCTGTAATTACAGTGGAACGGTCTTTTGCTTTTACAACTGCCTGTTTGTAGTTTTCATGTACTGTACACTCAACACTGGCTACAAACCTAGTTCCCATTTGGACCCCCTGGGCCCCCAGAGCCAATGCCGCTGCCAACCCCCGGCCGTCGGCAATGCCCCCGGCGGCAATCACCGGTACGCTCACCGCTGACACTACTTGAGGTAGCAGGGCCATGGTAGTTGTCTCCCCAATGTGACCCCCACATTCCATTCCCTCAGCAATAACAGCATCGGCACCGGCCCGAACTAAGCGTTTGGCCAAGGCCACCGCTGAGACCACCGGCAGCACTTTGATACCTTGGGCCTTAAAGCGCGGCAGATCTTTCCCCGGATTACCCGCCCCAGTAGTTACCACCGGCACCTTCTCTTCAATTACAACTTCCACAATTTCCTGCACTGACGGTGACAAATAGTATATATTAACACCAAACGGCTTGGAAGTCAGGCTCTTACAGGTTCTGATTTCCTTTCTTAGCAGTTCGCCGGGCATGCTTCCAGCTCCGATGATCCCCAAACCTCCGGCGTTGGATACCGCCGCTGCCAGTTCGGCCGTGGCCACCCAAGCCATACCGCCCTGCAAAATCGGATACTCTATTCCCAGTAATTCGCATACTGCTGTGCGCACAACCTCGCCTCCTCGCTATCGCGTGCTATCCAAATTAGTACTGGCTCAAATACCGAGCATTCTTTAGTGGACGGCGTCTGGCCCCCATTTAATAACATTGGCCCCCCAGGTAAGACCCGCGCCGAACCCCACCAAAACCAGTACATCTCCGGGTTGGAATTGCCCGGCATCGGCTGCCTCGGCCAGAGCAACCGGAATGGAAGCCGAGGACATGTTGCCGTATCGATCCAAGTTGACCAGGATGCGTTCCCGCGAAATCCGCAGCCTTTTGGTAGCCGCGTCAATAATGCGCTGATTGGCCTGGTGCGGTATTAGATACGCAACTTCATCTAAGCACAGCCCAGCTCTATTCAAAGCCTCCAAGGTTGCATCAACCATGATGTGTACAGCAAATTTAAACACTTCTGGTCCATTCATGTGGGTATATTGCAACCCTTGTTCTAAGGCCCTGCAATCCAGCGGTTGCCGGGAGCCGCCGGCCGGTAGATATAAGTACTCACTACCACTGCCGTCAGAACCCAAATAAGTAGACAAAATACCCTCTTCGGCTCGGCCCGCCCCCAAAATCACTGCTGCTGCACCATCGCCGAACAACACACACGTATTGCGATCCTGCCAATTAGTGATGCGTGATAGAATATCCACCCCAACAACCAATACATAATCGTAGGTTCCGCCCCGAACGAACTCACGGCCTACGGACAACCCGTAAAGAAAACCGGTACAACCTGCCTCTAGGTCAAAGGCACCGGCAGTATTGGCCCCTAATCGGTGTTGCACCAAACAGGCAGTAGCGGGAAAAACCATATCAGGCGTTACTGTGGCCACTATAATCAAGCCAAGCTGCTGAGCACTTATCCGGGCCTTCTTTAAGGCTGCTTGGGCGGCCCTAAGCGCCAAATCAGAAGCCGCTTCCTCTGGACCGGCAACCCTTCGCTCTCGAATACCGGTACGTGTTCTGATCCACTCATCCGAGGTGTCAACACTCTTTTCCAGTTCTTGGTTTGTTATTACCGTGGAGGGTAGGGCACTGCCCCAGCCTATTATTGACACGCCTCGTTTCCCGGTCATTTATTTTCCCTACTTCCTTCCGGTTCTTCTCGCATAAGATCTGCGATTTTTCCGGTCACATTTTGTGACAACGATTCCTGGGCTACGCGAATGGCATTGAAAATAGCTCGAGCACGTGATGAGCCGTGACAGATTACAGTGGGGTGGTTTAGCCCTAGCAGCAGCGCTCCGCCGTATTCTTCGTAGTTCATACGCTTTTTTAAGTTTTGGAAGGCCGGCCGCGTCAGGTATGCACCCAGCTGAACACCCAACCCGCTTTGTTTGATTTCAGTCTTAAGCATATCCAGCAATGCCGTCGCTAATCCTTCTGCGAACTTTAATATTAGGTTGCCGCTAAAACCGTCGGTAACCACCACATCAGCAACCCCAGACAAAATATCGCGACTTTCAATATTACCGATAAAATTGAGTCCGGAAGCATTCAGTAGCTTATAGGCGTCCTGCAAAACCGCCGTTCCCTTCTCCGGTTCTGAACCGACATTAAGAAGAGCTACCTTGGGATGTTTCCAGCCCAGAACGCTCTGAACATAAAGACTGCCCATGTAGGCAAACTGCAGCAGATAACGGGGTTTAGCCTCAAGGTTGGCGCCACCGTCGATAAACATGCAATAGCCGCGGGTAGTGGGCATTGGGATAGCAATGCCAGGGCGATCTACCCCGGGTAATCGACCAAAATTGCGCAGGGAAAAAGCCATGGTGGCCCCAGTGTTACCCGCCGATACCAAGGCGCCTGCATCCCCATTTCTCACCAATGCCGCTGCCACTGCCAATGAGCTTTCCTTCTTGTGGCGTAGAGCATAGACCGGTTTATCGCTCATCTCTACCTGTTGCCACGCTGGAATCACCTCGACCCCAGGTGCTGGTAATCCCACTTCAGTTTCCAGTGCGGCTATCTGATCCGGATTACCCACCAGGATAATTCTCGCGCCTAAAGTTGCAGCTGCTTGTACCGCTCCTTTGACAATCTCCCGCGGTGCCCAGTCGCCGCCCATGGCGTCCACAGCTATTTTCATGGCTCGGTTGTCCCCCTCTCCTCGTCCAGAGACACCATGATGAATTTGGCTCGAAACACTTCTTGATTGCTTTCGTAGGTACGCACCGCCACAAAATACTTGTTCTGACGCCGACGGGTCACTTCTGCCTGGGCAAACAGTCTCTGGCCAACACGAACCGGCTGCTTATACTTGATGTTGGCTACACCGGTCAAAGCAGCTTCAGCATCAATAACCGCCAGAGCTAGTGATTCGGCCTGAGCAAACATGAAATGACCGCGGACGACTTTGGACTTTTCGAACACCATGTCGGCTGTAGTCTCCAGAACTGACAGCGCCCGTACCCCACGTTCCAGATCATACAGATCGCCGACAATCTCTCGACCTTTAAGTGACCTGAGTTTCCGGTAAGCCCCTTCAGCCACTCGCCTGGTACGTGTGCGTACCTCAGGAATACCTAGTTGCATCCGGTCCAAACGCACAGTTTGAGTGCTCACTTGAAAACGAGAGGCCAACATCTCATCAGTAACAAACGGGTTTTCCGCTATGGCTTGCCGCAGTGCATCCAGGCGCTCTGGTTTAGTAAGCTGGCTGTCCGCCACTCTTATCACCTACCTTTATTACCTGGTGATATATGTAGGTAGTATTAAATTAAAGTATATCGGTTTAATCATCCCTATGCAAGCCACAATTAACCGAAAATAACAAGAAGAGGTAGTTCCTCAGCTCAGAGAAACCACCTCTTCGTGTTTATTGCGCTTAGTCAGCTTTTTTCTTCTTCACCACTTGTTTCCCGTCATAATACCCACATGAAGAGCAGATCCGGTGCGGCATGGTATGCTCGTGGCACTGGGGGCACTCGATCAAGCCCGGCAGGGTCAACTTCCATTTGGCCCGCCGCCGGCGAGTACGGCTTCGGGACATCTTTTGCTTAGGTACAGCCATGTGTGCACCCCCTCTTTGTTAAATCTTGTTGATGAAATCACGTAAGACGGCCAGCCGCGGGTCTACCCGGTCTTGCTTGCAGGTGCACAACTTAAGATTAAGGTTCTGCCCACACTGGGGGCATAATCCCTGACAATCCGGGTTGCAAAGAGACTTCATTGGCAAAGACAAAAGTATGGTCTCTTCAACATCTGGGGTCACATCAATGATATCTCCGCTAATGGGCCGCACTTCCAGGTTGTCATCCGGCGAAGTCGTATCCATCTTGTGTTCTGTATAGCCGACAGCAAATGGCAGCTCCAGGGCAAGTTTGACCGGTTCCAGACAACGGCTGCAGGCCATAACCACCGTCGTGGTTACTTGGCCTCGGGCCAAGTACAATTCCCCTGTATTGGTAAGTTCCAGTTCCACTGTTACCGGTTGATCAAAACAGATTTCCTCGCCTGCCCACTCAAACGGCGGCCAGCTGGCGGAAACCGTAACCTTAAAACTAGCACCCACATTGTACCGGATGGAGCTAATGTCCACCTCCACGTGTCTCACCTGCTTAACGTCTGTATTATACTTTGCCCTGCTATACCTGTCAATTCATCTCTTGGCCATCAGTTCAGCCGTGTCTTGGGCAATCATCAGCTCTTCGTTGGTGGGAATAACCAAGATGTGCACCTTAGCATCAGCTGTGCTCACATCTACTTCCTTCCCTCTGGTCCTGTTCTTCTCCGGATCCATTATTGCTCCTAAGAACTCCAACCCTTGGCAAATCTGAGACCGAATGGTGATGCTGTTCTCACCAATACCAGCTGTAAACACAATGGCATCTAAGCCACCCATGGCAGCAGCGTAAGCACCGATGTACTTGCGGGTAAAATAGCAGAGCATATTCAGAGCTAATTGAGCCCGCTTGTTACCTGCATTGGAGGCCTGCTCAATGTCGCGCGCATCGGACGAAACACCCGAAATCCCAAGCAGACCACTTTGCTTGTAAAGAATGTCGTTCATTTCCCGAGGGGAAAGATCCGCTTGCTCCATCAGATAGGGAATTACCGCCGGATCTACATCGCCGCAGCGGGTTCCCATGATAGTCCCTGAAATTGTACCGAAACCCAGGGAGGTATCCACCGACACACCGCCCTTAACCGCGGTAATACTGGAACCATTGCCCAAATGGCAGGTTACCAGTTTCAGCTCCTCCAGTGGACGCCCCAACATTTTTGCTGCCCGGCGGGACACATACTTATGCGATGTCCCATGAAAACCATAACGGCGAACGCCATATTGTTCATAATACTCATAAGGCAAACCATAGATATGGGCTTCTGACGGCGTGGTCTGATGAAAAGCGGTGTCGAACACCGCTACCTGGGGCACCCCCGGCAACAATGCCTGGCAAGCTTCAATACCAATGATGTTAGCCGGATTATGAAGAGGTGCCAGGCCAGCACAAGCATGTAGGGTCTCCATAACCTCAGCGTTGATGATTACTGAGTCAGCGAACTTCTCACCGCCGTGAACAACTCGGTGCCCCACAGCTGAAATCTCATCCAGACTGGCTAAAGCACCGTGGTCAGGGCTAAGTAATGCATCCACCACCAGTTTGATCCCGACTTTATGATCAGGAATTTCTGTCTCCGTTTGTATTTGGTGCGCGTTTGTCTGGTGGGTAATCAGCGAACCCTCAATGCCAATCCGCTCTACCAGCCCCTTGGCCATTACCAGCTCGCCGTCTGTATCTATGAGCTGGTATTTTAACGAAGAACTACCGCAGTTTATAACTAGAATCTTCACCAAGTCACACCCTTTCCACTAAGCGCCTTGTAAAGCGGTAATGGCAATCACGTTGACAATGTCTTCTACGCTGGAGCCGCGGGACATATCATTCACCGGCAAGGCCATCCCCTGCGAAACAGGACCGATGGCTTCGGCGTTCGCTAACCGTTGCACCAACTTATAGCCTATGTTGGCTGACTGCAAATCAGGAAATACCAGTACATTGGCCCTTCCAGCAACAGGGCTGCTCGGTGCTTTTTTCCGACCCACGTCCGGTACTATCGCCGCATCCAGTTGTAGCTCGCCATCTAACATTAACTCCGGTGCCATTTTTTGCGCTATCTTTGTGGCTTGCACTACTTTATCCACTAGTTCGTGCTGAGCACTGCCCTTAGTAGAGAAAGAAAGCATTGCCACCCGTGGCTCCAGACCCGCCAGCACCTTACCCGTTCGGGCCGACGCTACAGCGATAGCCGCCAGTTGCTCGGCATCGGGATTAGGATTTAAAGCACAGTCCGCCATAATAAAAACGCCGTCTTCACCTAACGAGCAATCGGGAACCACCATAATAAAAGCACTGGACACCAGTGGTATACCAGGCGCCGTCTTAATCACCCGCAGAGCCGGTCTAAAAGTATCAGCGGTGGTGCTGGCTATGCCACCCACATAACCGTCAGCATCTCCGCTCTTTACCATCATGGTGGCATAGTACATCGGATTACGCACTAAAACTTTGGCATCTTCCAGACTGAGACCTTTTTTCTTCCGTAACTCATGCAACGCGGCCGCGTAGCTGTCAGCCTGTTCTGCCTGTTCAGGGTCGATAATCTCAACCCCGGCGTCGCCGGTCTTTTCCAGTAACTCCTCCACCTGCGCTTTCTTGCCCAGTACGATCGGGCGGGCTAAACCTTTTTCTTTAGCAATAGCGGCAGCTCTGACCACCCGTTCATCGATGCCCTCGGGAAGCACTATTGTCTTTCCGAGACGACGCGCTCCTTGATGAATCCGTTCAATTACATTCATCATCTTGCCTGGCTATCCTAGTCCTGGCCCCCCAGGACCGGCCCCCCTGCCAGTTCCGCTCCTTTCATGCTAGAGTTATCCTGCTTGGCAGGTCTTCAGCTTGGGAGGCTGCTTTGACCGCTGGCTCTTGTTGCTAGTCTGAGCCAGCAGAGAAAAAATATGTTTAGTGTACATTGTTTCCATTTCGACGTCGCCTGTTAATTTCCTGCTTAACAATCTTTTGTCCCGCTCTATACAAAGCAAAATAATAGCTGCAGGTGGCCAGGACCCGCCTTAGGGCCAAAGCCAAACCTGCAGCTTAGTCTGCCGCTTGAACTCTAGCTACTGTCCAGCCGCTTTCTTAACCATGGCCTGATGGTCCGGGCAGGTGCGGCCGGAGCCATGGGTTCGGCTGCCAAGAAAATGGATACAAAAATGGCCAGGGAAATTGTTACCGGACACTTTACTTCCGCCATGCGGGTAACCGTTTATGGATGCTGCCACCCAGCCGCTGCCATAATCTACAACTACCGCCCGGCGCCCCCAACTCCAAACAGGGTACAGCTGGCGCAATACATTGGTGTCAGCAGCCGTCCTCGGCTCGACATCGGCATGGTTATAGCCTCCGCGGCGGCGAACCGTAAAGCTAAGACCTGTCTCCACATCTGTAATCTCAGCCTCCCCCTCGGACTGAAACTGACAGTTCACTTCTGACCAATTCACTAACCGCCCTACAATCCCACGCCCACCGCCGCGCGAGATTTGTTCCGGTGCTCTCAGGGGTAACGCCGGCATCATAAGTCTTAGACCAGCCTGCAAGCTGTCCGGTTCTACATCCGGGTTTGCTTCTTGCCAAGCTGCCTCCGTGGTGCCAAAGCGCTGCGCCAAGACAGCGAAAGTATCATCAGCCCTTACAATGTAGGGCCTTTCCGTTAGAACTGTCCACGTAGCCGGACCCACTACCGCATCCACGGTAAGTCCCGCTCCCTGCTGAAAAAGGCATACCCCCTCTTCGGTGTGGGGACCGAAGTTGCCATCAGCCACATCAGTAAACAGCCCCTGTGACCTTAGTAATTCTTGCAGAACCCTGACCACTTCTCCTCGATCACCTATTCTCAGCACTGTCGGTGCAGCCAAAGCTGCTGCACTAACCAGAAGTACTACGGTACACAACACAACCAGCAACATCAAGGCAATCCGCAACCGTTGCACGATAAAAATCCCCTTTCCGGGTAACTGCAACCACCGACAGTTTCAATAAGTTGTATATTCGACCATAACTTAGAAAGTCCTGCTTTTTATGCCTCGTTTTTCCCATCTCGGATCAACTCATTAATCAGGGGCAACGCCTCCCAGGCAGCGTCGCGGCCACGCTGGATCAGCTCTGGCGCTTTGTCCAACTGGATAGCGGAAAAGTCGCCCACATCCGGACGGATAAAAATATCGGCCTTGGTGGTCCTTAGCCGCACAATGACTTCTTGCATAATGTCAATCGCCTGCATGGTCACTTCAGCTGCACTACGAAAGCGCCCGGTCCGGAGGCTGGGACCCACATCCACCCCCACCATATATGCTGCACCCATTTCCTGCAAAACTCTTATGGGCACCCTATCTACCAGGCCTCCGTCCACCAGCAGTCGACTAGCACAGCGCACCGGAACAAAAACCCCAGGGATCGCACAACTGGCTACTACGGCCGTTACCACCGAACCTTCACGAAAAACAACTTCCTCTCCGGTAGTTAGATCAGTGGCAACAGCTGCAAAAGGCAACTTCAGATCAGCGAAAGTCTTCCCCTGGAGAAATACATTTAGCACCTCGCGCAGTTTTTCCCCCTGCACAACTCCGCCTTTCCCTGGGAAAACACCGAAGTCAACTATGTGTTTTAGTCTTATGGAACAGGCCACCTGTTCTAATCTATGTAGGTCTACCCCGGCAGCAAACAGAGCTCCGATTAAAGAGCCGACACTGGCACCAGCCACATACTGGGCCTTAATTCCCTCCGATTCTAGCACCTGAAGCACACCTATGTGGGCTAGTCCCCTGGCCGCTCCAGCACCCAAGGCGATACCGATGCCCGGTTTGTCCATAGGTTGTCGTCCCCCTTTTAATCTGTAATGATACTATACGCCAAACCTACCCCAAAGGACAATACTGACTTGTACCTTCCGATCCCGGTCTGTTCATGATATTATCTGTTATGAAAACGATATTTACCACATATCATTCCCGCAATCATCAGTCCCCAAATCAGATTTCAGATGAAGAAGGTGTATCATTGAGCAAATCCGCATTAGGGATACTTGTTTGTCTTCTGTTAATCATCGCTGCAACGCTACTGTTTACCTTTTCCTCAACCGGTGTCAGCAGTCACCTGCCAGTCAAGAATGAGTCCGGCGCTGGCTTGTCGTCTGCAAGCATCCCTGTCGTAACTGTGGAGACTGTTGTAATCGATCACGACCAAGACAAAGACGGTATCCTCGATCTAGAAGACATGGTACAAGGAGCTCGGGCTTACGTCAACACCAAACCCCGCTACAAAGACGCTTATTATGCCGGTGGATACCCACCGCCAAAGGAAGGCGTTTGTACCGATGTGATTTGGCAGGCCTTTCAGGCCGCCGGCTATGACCTGAAAACAATGCTGGACGAAGACATCAAGAATAACCCCTTGTCTTATCCTCGCGTAGCCGGTCAGCCCGATCCCAATATCGACTTTCGCCGCGTGCAAAATCTTCATGCCTTTTTTAAACGTCAGGCCACCGAACTCACCTTGGAAGTAAAACCCGGCGACCCCGAGAACCTCAAGGAATGGCAAGGAGGTGACATTGTCATCTTCGGACATCGGGTAGAACACATCGCTGTTGTCTCTGACCGGCGCCGACCCGACGGAGTCCCCCTGCTCCTACATAACGCCGGGCCCTATGCCACAGAAGCCGATACACTGCTACGCTGGTCGTCCCCTATTATCGGACATTATCGCTATCCCAAGTAGCATCTAGGCATTGGAGCACCTCTTTATAGTTGTGTGCTCTTCACAGTCTTCGCTTTCACTCTACCTTTTCCTCCTGGCCCAATCAGATAGCGAGATGGCTTCTTCCGGTCACCTGGCTGTAACCGATGGCATATTGCTCTCTTTTGGCCAATATAATCTAGCAGAAAGCCGCAGCCGAAAGGGGCCAATGATATGCGACTTCCGCGACGTCGTCGGCTAAGAAATTATCTAGTAACGTACCTGGGAGCTGCTGTGGCCGTTTGGTTGACTCTGGCCATGGTGCGCTATCCGGACAAAGCATTTGAGGCCGCTGTAAACGGCCTCTCAGTTTGGTTTGAGATTGTTTTCCCAGCCTTGTTACCTTTTTTTATCGGATCTGAAATCTTAATGGGTCTAGGTGTGGTCCATTTCATGGGAGTGCTGCTGGAACCATTTATGCGTCCCTTGTTTAATGTACCTGGAGCCGGTTCTTTTGTACTGGCCATGGGGTTAGCTTCCGGCTACCCTATCGGCGCCGTGCTAACGGCCAAGCTTCGCCGGCAAAACTTATGTACCCAAGTTGAAGCTGAACGGCTGGTAAGCTTCACCAATACAGCCGATCCCTTGTTCATGATCGGCGCCGTAGGTGTCGGCATGTTCGGTCTGGTGGAAGCCGGCAATATTATCACCATAACCCATTATCTCGCCACCATCGTATTGGGATTGGTGTTACGTTTTTACGCTCCTCGGGGTAAGACCAGTCCGGCCCTAAACAGCGGCCACGGGAATATGTTTATCCGGGCTTTAAAAGCGCTGTATAGAGCCCGCGTAGAGGACGGCCGTCCATTTGGGCGCTTGCTGGGCGATGCCATCCGGCAATCAGTTAACACCTTGCTCACCGTTGGCGGTTTTATCATTCTTTTTTCCGTTATGATTGAAATGGCCACTGCTATGGGGCTCACATCTTTCTTAGCCTCGCTCTGCGGACGCCTGCTAGCTGCTTTGGGCCTCAGTCAGGGTCTGGCCCCATCCCTAATCAGCGGCTTGTTCGAAGTCACCATCGGTACCGACTGTGCCGCCAAAGCAGTGGATGCCGCCAATAACTTACTTCCCCTAAGTGAACGTATCACCGTGGCCACAGCTATCATCGGTTGGAGCGGACTTTCCGTTCACTTTCAGGTGGCGGCCATGGTAAATGAGACTGACATTCGTATGTTTCCCTACATTCTAGCCCGTATCTTGCACGCAGCCATCTCCGGCCTGGTAGCCTATTTTCTCCTCCCAAGTTTGATCAGTACCGTTTATCCGTTAACAGTACCGGCTTTTGCCGCCGGTAGTCAGGCTGCGGTACTGGCCTATTGGCGCTGGCGCTTGCTGCATTGGGGGATCTATCCTCTGCTTCTGCTTCTTGGTCTAGGCCTGATAAATTCTGTCCTTACCAGTGTGCGCCCAGGCAATTGGCCGTTTTTCTTCCAGCGTCGTCAGTAACTATGATTCCTTAGACTTTAATACCTCACGCCCCTGTTGAATGCTAGTTAAAGCCGCCGTTAGATACTCTTCCAGCCGTCCCAGCACCCCCTCGGCATATTCGTTAGCCCCGGCTCGGATCTCGCGGGCGGTCTTCTGGGCCTGGGCCAGGAGTTCCTGGGCCTTTTCCTCCGCCTCCTTGCTGATCTCATGCTCGTCTACTAATTGACTTGCATAGGTCTTAGTTTGCTCGGTAATTTTTCTCGCTTCTTCTTCAGCTTCCTTGAGATAACGATGACGTTCTTTGGTCAGCCAGCGCGCCTGCTGAATATCGTCGGGTAGACTCTGCCGCAAATGCTCTACGAACTCGATCAATTCATCTTCGCCCATGACTAATCTTCCTGTAAATGGGATCCGCGGCGCTTGTTCCAACATTTGCTCGAACTGATCCAGTAAATCAAAGATATCCATGTGGTTTCCCCTCCTCCAATGTCACCAATCACCTGCTGTCCTGATATCGACGGCGCAGTCTCTCGGCCACCAGCGGCGGTACCAAATCTCTGACACAGCCACCGTAACTGGCAATTTCCTTTACAATACTAGAGCTGAGAAAACTATATTCGGAGTTGGTCATCATGAACATGGTCTCGATATTCTCGTTTAATTTCTTAATGGCCATGGCCAATTGGAATTCATAGTCAAAATCGGAAATAGCACGCAGGCCCCGGATCACAATATCAGCTTGCCGTTGCTCAACGTAGTGAGCCAGGAGGCAGTCAAAACTGTCGGTTTCTACGTTAGGTAGATCGGCCGTCACCGCCTTCAGTATCTCCACCCGTTCTGCGATAGAAAACAGCGGTTTCTTAGCAGCCTGTCTACCCACTGCCACAATGAGGCGATCAAACAGGCGGGAAGCACGGTGAATTATGTCCAGATGGCCGTTGGTAATCGGGTCAAAACTTCCTGGATAAACGGCAATTAACATTGTGACCTTCCTTTCAAACACGTTGATCTGAGTGAGGTAGCGAGGCAATGTCGTATCGCGCCTGCAGCTTATGGAAAACCACTACCTCCACGCTACCCTTTGAGCCGGTAAAACACCAGTTCTGTGTCACCATAGCGGCGGCAATCGGTTTGAACAAGCTGCTCCATAACCAAAGGCAATTTGCTGCCGGAGGCTTGCTCCACTAACACTAACCCTCTCGAGGCCAAGACGGTGGATCCGATTAAGGACAGAAGTTCCGGTGTCTTCTCCCAGGCATACGGTGGATCGACAAAAATCAAATCAAATGGTTCCACTAAACTATCGGCATGCTCTCTCAAAAAAGTCAGGGCATCCTTTTTTATTACTGTGCCCAGATGGGACAAGCCACAACTAGCCAAATTCTGTTTGATAGCCCTTACGCTGTAGAAATGGTTATCGACAAAAACCGCTCTTTTTGCCCCTCGGCTTAAAGCCTCTATGCCTAAAGCCCCGGTTCCGGCCATGAGATCGAGAACCGATGCCTCCACAACATAAGAGGCCAGGATGTTAAACATTGCTTCCCGCACCCGATCGGCTGTAGGACGAACCCGCATTCCAGGTGGACATGCAAGCTTAAAGCCTCGTTTTAAGCCACCAATTACTCGCATATTGCCACCCCTTGCCAACATTCGACCATCTTCCCATATTGTACCATAAGCCACGGTTAAAACTAAGGACTTTTTTCCGGCGACTAAAGCTCAACCCGAGCACAAATATAAATAAAAGAAACGGGGCGAACCCTAGAATTACTCCTGGGGTTAGCCCCGCTGAGTAAATCAGCTTTAGAGTACCATCTCCGGCACTGAAGCCGGAACAATAAGATCGGCTTCAGTGGCAGCCCGCACTTGTTCCACGGTAACAGCCGGGGCTACTTCTTTCAAAACCAACCCGTCTGGGGTAATTTCCAGCGCAGCTAACTCGGTAATAATCAGATCCACAACTTTGGCTGCTGACAGCGGTAATTTACACTTTTTTGAGATCTTAGAATTGCCTTTCTTGTCGGTATGCTGCAGTGTACAAATAACTTTTTTAGCCCCTACCAACAAGTCCATAGCACCACCCATGCCTGGAATCCATTTCCCCGGCCCTGCCGGCAAAGCCCAGTTGGCAATGTTGCCCTCTTGGTCGACTTCAAGTGCCCCCAGGATTGTGGCATCTACATGGCCGCCCCGAATCACGGCAAACGACATGGCCAGATCCACTGTACTACCACCGGGGAGTATTCTAGTAGGCTGACAAGCCGCATCAGCAACATAGGCATCCTGCTCCCCTACTTTGGACACAGACTCAAACTCAAAAATCCCGTTTTCTGCTTGCAGAATTACCTCTACCCCTTCGGGAATATAAGAAGCAGCTAGAACAGGGATGCCAAAGCCCAAGTTCACAACAAAACCGTCCTTAAACTCTTGGGCTGCCCGACGTGCAATTAGTTCCCGCGGATTCATTTGCCTCCTCCTTTATGCCAGTTTCTTGTCTCGAATCCAGAGGTTCTTGAAAATTTCCTGTGTCTTTTCCTCACCGTAGCCGAGGACCACTGCATCGACTAAAATACCTGGGGTTCCAACCCGATCCGGTTCGATCTCTCCCGGCTCCACTACATAATCTACCTCAGCAATAACGTAATCAGCCGCCAGAGCCATAACTGGATTAGAGTTGTACGTACCACGGTAGAGGATATTGCCGATCTTATCCGCCTTGTATCCTCTTATGATTCCAACGTTGGCTTTAAGAGCTGTCTCCACCAAGTACTCCCGGTTATCTATTACCAGTTTCTGCTTGCCTTGCTCCATCAGTGTGCCTACACCAACGGGAGTCAGGACTCCACCGAGTCCGGCGCCGCCAGCCCTGATTTTTTCTATCACTGTGCCTTGGGGATAATAATCAACTTCCAGCTCTCCTTTCTTATACAGCTCTACTGCTGCCGGGCAAGTGCCAATGTGGGAGCCAATGTATTTCTTGATTTGTTTGTTTTCGATTAGCTTGCCGATACCAAAGCCACCCCCCACATAAGCATTCACAGCTGTAATCAAGGTCAGATCCTTTACCCCACGTTCCACTAACTTGTCAATACAGGCCAGCGGTGCGTTTTGTCCGAGAAATCCCCCGATCATGATGGTCATACCATCCTTAACGTAATCCAAAGCTGCATCCAAAGCTTTTTCCTTAGACTTCACTTTAATTGCTCTCCTTTCTGCTTCTGGTTTTGCCTTCCTGGATTGTAGTGAGCTCCTGTAACAGAGCCGGGATAATCTCCCGAGTGTCACCGACAATGCCATAGGTGGCAAAATCGAAAATCGGGGCCGCAGCATCCTTATTGATTGCTACTACAATTTTGGATTTCTCCATACCCACCGTAAACTGGACGGCGCCTGACACGCCACAGGCAATGAACAGCTTCGGCGCTACCATCTTGCCGCTTTGGCCGATTTGGAAAGCCGGGTTAATCCAGCCTTCATCTGCCGGCGGTCGGGTGGCCCCCACAACTCCGCCGAAAGCCTGAGCCAAGGCATAGAGTTGTTCGAAATTCTCCTTGGAACCCATGCCCCGACCGCCGCAGATTACCACATCGGCTTCCTCTAACCTGAATGCTTCTTGCTCTTCGGCCATGATGTCCTTCACCACTGTTCTGAGATCGTCAGGCTGTAGAGTCACCGTCACCGAGCTGACTTTCCCTTGGCGATCAGCCATTCTCTTTGGCAAAGGGAACACATTGGGCCGCACAGTAGCCATTTGTGGTCTGTGGTCGGGAATAACAATATCCACCATTACATTGTCACCATAAGAAGGCTTAGTTTGTACCAAGAGTCCCTGGTCGTCAATATGCAACTCCAGGCAATCGGCTGTGAGCCCTGTTTGTAACCGCGCGGCGACTCTGGGGGCCAGGTCTCGGCCCTGGCTGGTAGCCCCCAGCAATACTACGTTTGGTTTTCTCTCCTGGACCAACTCTGTTAGCACCCGGGCGTAAGGCAACGTCCGATAATAGGCTAATTCCGGGTGATCGGCAACCAACACCTCATCGGCCCCATGCTCTACTATTTCTTGGGCCAGGGGCATTATTTGATGCCCCATAGCAACTGCCATCACCTTGCCATCGGCTTGGTCTGCCAGCTGACGAGCTTTCCCCAGTAGCTGAAGACTAACAGAGGCTAAGCCTTTGCCCACCAGTTCAGTAACAACCCAAATGTCATCATGCATGGATCTATCCTCCCTACAGCTGGATTTTGTGCTCTTCTAGTTTGGCCACGAGCAGCCGTGCTACTTCTTCGGCCTTACCAGTAAGCATTTCCACCCGGGAAACTCTTTCGGGAGAAAACAGGCGTGTTACCCTGGTGGGGGAACCGGCTAACCCAATTTTGCTTTCATCTACATCTAGGTCCTTGGCATGCCAGACAGTAATGGGTTTCTTGCCGGACCGAATAATACCAATCGGTGTTGGGTATCTGGGCTTGTTAATCTCTTTGCCTACGGTGACTACTGCCGGTAGCGGTAGTTCCCAAACAGCTGTTCCTTGTTCGCATTCTCTCCAGGCGGTGATCTTGGTACCATCAGGCTCCAAGCGTTTGACCAGTGTTACCTGGGACCACCCGAGCCGTTCGGCCAGCTCCGGCCCCACTTGACCGGTATCGGCATCCACAGCATGGCGTCCGCACAGAATCAGATCCACCGGCTGTAGCTTTTTGATTCCCTGAGCCAGAGTATAGGCTGTAGCCAGCACATCGGCTCCACCCAAAGCGCGGTCACACAGCAGGTAGGCTTCGTCGGCACCCATGGCCACTGCCTTTCGCAGCGCTTCTTGCACTTGTGGAGGCCCCATGCTAATCACACTGACTTTGCCGCCAAACTTTTCTCGTAACAACAAAGCCTCTTCCAGGGCATTTTCATCGAACATATTGATAACACTTTCCATACCTTGGCGAATCAGGTTATGGGTAACTGGATCGACGCATACGTCTAGCGTCTTGGGCACCTGCTTGATGCATACTACGATGTGCAAACCCGTCCCCCCACATTACGCATACTGTTTAAGTGTTGTCATACCGATAACCATGCGGAGTACCTCGGAAGCACCCTCACCGATTTCCAAAAGCTTAGCATCACGCAGAGCACGCTCCACTGGATAATCGCGTGAATAGCCATTCCCGCCGAAAATCTGGATAGCTTCTCGGCAAGCGCTCATGGCCACCTCGGCCGCAAACACTTTGGCCATAGCTGCTTCTTGGGAAAAGCGCATACCCTGGTCCCGCTTCCAGACAGCATGGTATACCATGAACCTAGCTGCTGCGATACCCATGGCCATGTCGGCAATCTTAAACTGAATGGCCTGCAGCTTGCCCAACGGACCGCCGAAGGCCTGGCGCTGATTGGCATAGCGAGCCGCCTTTTCCATAACCGACTCAGCTGTACCCACACCCATGGCTCCAACACAAGCACGGCCAAAGTCCAGGGTCATCATAGCTATCTTAAAGCCTTCTCCTTCTTTCCCCAGGAGATTAGCGGCCGGAATCCGGCAGTTATCCATGATCAGCTCGGTGGTTACTGACCCACGGCAACCCATCTTGTCTTCTTTTTTGCCGATGCTAAAGCCGGGTGTGCCTTTTTCCACAATAAACGTAGAAATACCCCGGGCCCCTGTTGTCTTGTCCGTCTTGACGGCTATCAGATACACCTCAGCTGCGCCACCGTTGGTGATCCAAGCCTTGGTACCATTTAGAACCCAGTGATCGCCGTCACGAACCGCGGTGCTAACAATACCAGCGGCATCGGATCCCGCTACAGGTTCGGTGAGAGCAAAGGCCGCCAACTTCTTGCCGGAAACTAGGTCAGGCAAATACTTCCTTTTTTGCTCCTCAGTGCCAAAAAGGTAAATGGGATCGGTAGCCAGCCAATGAGCATCCAAGGTCAGGGCAACACTGGCTGATCCACGGGCTAATTCCTCTGTAGTAATAGCCCCGGCCAAGGATCCCATATTAGATCCCCCATATTCTTCCGGATAAGGTATGCCAAACATGCCAGCATCCCTCATCTTAGCAATAATGTCCCAAGATAAGTCATTGGCTCTGTCCATTGCCTCGTCATGTGGTGCCACTTCGTTCTCGGTAAACTCGCGTACTGTCTTGCGCCACAGTTCCAGATCCTCAGTTAACCGAAAGTCCATTTTTTGCACTCCTTTCCATTGTTACCTGCTCATTCAAGCCAAAGAAGGCTCTCGCTTCCCCTATCATGTAACATTGGCACCAACTATATCCCATGGACAAAAACATAACGACAACAATCTACCCCCCATTGACTCGTCAGTCAAGAGTTATCACTGCAGGCACTGCGTCCGTTCACAAGGGAGATTTGAGAAGAGTGCCTGCTTAAGGCCACCTGTCGGCCACGAAAAGGTCAGGTTACTTACTCCTAGTACAAAACGCCGGCCTTCTTGGCTTCAGATTGTAGCTGATCGCGGAAATCAGGGTGGGATATAGCAATTAGGGCCTTGGCGCGATCAGGAATGCTCTTGTCCCTTAGATCGGCCACGCCATATTCAGTTACGATATACTGCACATCGGTTCTCGGTGTGGTTACAGCTGTGCCCGGTTCCAAAGTAGTAACAATCTTGCTGATAGTAGTGCCATTCTTCAAGGTCACAGTGGACGCAAGTGCTATGAAGGACATACCGCCCTTAGACAAGCCTGCACCCCGGACAAAGTCCAATTGCCCGCCAGTACCGCTAAATTGGTTAAAGCCCAACGCTTCTGAGCCCACCTGACCGGTGATGTCTACTGTCAGGCAGCTATTGATGGACACAAAGTTATCGTTCTGTCCAATTATATAAGGGTCCGTGATCTTCCAAATAGGGAAGGTTTCCATTAGCTGGTTTCTATCCATAAAATCGTACAGTTCCTTGGAACCGATCCCAAAGCCAGCAGTAATTTTGCCAGGATGGAAGTTCTTCTTCGAGCAGTTGATGACGCCTTTCTTGGCTAACGTGACCATAGAGTCTACGAACATCTCCGTGTGTACTCCCAGGTCTTTCTTGTTTACCAGCAGTTCGCCCACTGCGTTGGCTACACCACCGATACCAAGCTGCAAGCAGGCTCCATCGGGAACACGTTCCGCGATGTAGGCGCCAATTTTTCTGTCTTCGTCTGTAAGCGGCGGATTAGGGAGCACTGGAATATCATGATCGGCCTCACAAATATGATCCACTTGCGCAACATGGATAAAGCTCTCGGCACCACCGTATACATACGGTACCTTTTTGTTTACCTGGACGATAACCTTGTCAGCCAGTTGTGCCGCCAGAGCACCATTATAAGTTCCTAGAGGGCCAAAGCTCATATAGCCATACTCATCCGGTGGCGTCACATCGAAAACAGCCACATTGGCCTTAACCCGATTAATGGTATACCACTCAATGTGGGAGAAGTGCACAGACGTAACCTTAACATTGCCCTGTTTGAGGAATTTGCGTTCCACTGGCCCTAAGAAGAAGCTTTCATAGTTGATATGCCCTTTACACTCGCCCTTCAAGAAGCCCCACGGGTGCATTAGCAATCCGCTGATGGCAGTGGCATTCTCCAATTCTTTGTACCGCGCGGCCAGTGCATCACCAAATTGAATCGGCATACTGCACACTGGGGAGAGCCAAACCCGATCTCCCGATTTGATCTGGGCCGCTGCGTCTTCCACCGACATTAGCTTCTTTTGATAGTCTTCTTTCCAGCTCATTGTTGCCCCTTCTTTCTTTGAGTATAGATCGGTGAAAACCTCTTCCTCGCAAAAAGAGCTCTCTTTTTAGTCACAAGAAACACCTCTCGGTACGATTATTCTCCCTTAAAAACAGGTTTTCTCTTCTCCAAAAATGCTGTCAGGCCTTCCTTGTGGTCCTTGGTCTGCAGGGCGATACCCATAAGGTCCGCTTCCAGGTCCGAATAGGTCTCTTGTGTAATATCACTAATACGGTTAGCAATTTGCTTAATGTAGCCCACGGCAATCGGGGCCTGGGCTGCTAGCTGCTGGGCGAAAGCCATTACTTCCTCATCCAGCTTGTCGGCCGGGACTACTATGAGTACCATGCCATAGCTTTCCGCTTCTTCTGCCCCGATCAAGCGTCCAGTCATGGCCAACTCTTTGCCTCGCATCACACCAACCGCACGGGTCAAGGACCACATACCGCCTGTATCCGGTACTAAGCCTATATTAACAAAGGCTTGGCCAAATCTAGCCTTGTCAGAAGCAATGACAAAGTCACAGGACAAAGCTAAGTTGGCTCCCCCACCGGCTGCCGCCCCTTGCACAGCAGCAATTATCGGTTTAGGCATGTGATACATTTTGCCAATAGCTCGACCAACTTCCCTAATAGTAACTCGGGCTTTGGGCGCAGTATCCAGCGCCTTTAGCAGCTCAAAATCTCCTCCGGCACAAAAGGCCTTGCCTTCGGCTCGTAGGATTACCACCCAGATTTCTCGGTCGGCCGCTACTTCATCTAATACCTGGTTGTACTCCTTGATGAATAGCGGTGTCATGGTATTCATTTTCTCGGGCCGATTCAGGGTGATGATACCGATATTTTCCTTCTTCTCCAGCAATAATGTTTCCCAAGCCATCTTTGCTCCTCCTTATCTTCTACTTCGTGTTGCGCCAACTGAGTTCGGTAAACGCACCGATAACCATCCCAGCACTTCCAATACTACTTCAGGCCTCCAGCAGTCTGGCATTAGCGAAGGTACCGTTCCACTGGTGTCACCTTGCTAACTGCCTTGTGATCTACACACCCCCTTGGGTTGAATTAGGCTTTTGCTTCCCCTATCATGCAACATTAGGGCCAATGATATCCCATAGATAAAAAAATAACGACCTGCACTATTTAGCAGGTCTGTGACACTCAGCGTTATGAACCTATCATCGCCCTTATGAGCAGGATCTTACCCCGGTCAAACACTGCAACCATGATAGGGTGAAATTTTATGTACACAACTTTACCTCTCGCCCCTTATTTCTATGGTCATCTTGAATGTGGTATATTTTGCTAGCTCAAGGTCAAGTATATCTTTTGGTTTTCCAGGTAATAATGATGTCAGGTAAGGTTTCACTTCTCCCCCATGAGTTCTTTTCTCCGGTTTCTCCTCTCCCAAATGGCGGCCCTCCCCGGCCGCCATTACTTTTT
>DURJ01000119.1 GCA_012837285.1 Bacillota bacterium | reverse complement strand
GTTGATAGGCCGGGAGTGTAAGGCGGGCAATCGTCTTAGCGGACCGGTACTAATAGGTCGAGGACTTGACTACTGTGGTTCGCTCTCTGTTTTTAGGGTGCAGTATATATCTTTCCGGTGGCATGAGCGGAGGGGCCACACCCGTTCCCATCTCGAACACGGCCGTTAAGCCCTCCAGCGCCGATGGTACTTGGGGTTATCCCCTGGGAGAGTAGGTCGTTGCCGGAAAATATTTTAAGGCCCGCACTTTTCTAAAAGTGCGGGCCTTTTAAGTTAAATGCTTAGGAGATTGGAGGCGGTGGAAAAATATATCATCAGAGCGGCGGCGTCGACAATAGTGGTAATAAGGGGACTGGCCATGATAGCTGGATCTACGTTAAAGCGCTTGGCTAGGATGGGTAAAATTCCGCCTACTACTTTGGATAACAATACAGTAAAGAACAAACTGATACAGACGGCTGCGGCTATGGGCAACGGCACTTTTTGTAGGTAATAAAGACGCACGAGATTCACTCCCGCCAGTATAATTCCTACCACTGTGCCGACAAGTAATTCCTTGAGAATTATCTTAAGAACGTCGTTGGATTCTATTTCCCCCAGGGCGATCCCGCGGATGACTAGGGTAGAAGACTGAGAACCGGCATTGCCACCGGTATCCATGAGCATAGGTATAAAAGCAGCCAATAGGACTGATGATTGCAAAACGCCTTCAAATCTCTTGACGATGTTGGCTGTAAATGTGGCCGAGAGCATTAAGACCAGTAGCCAGCCTACGCGGTGTTTGGCTAGGGTTAGGGCACCGGTCTTTAGGTACTCTTCTTCCACCGGTGAAATACCGGCCATCAATTGAAAGTCTTCCGTGGCCTCTTCCTCAATAATGTCGAGAATGTCGTCTACGGTGATTATTCCCACCAGACGATTCTCGTTATCTACCACCGGCATGGAGAGCAAATCGTATTTCATAAACTTCGCAGCCACGCCTTCTTGATCGTCCAGAGTGTGTACGAAGGTGATATTTGTCTCCATTATGTTTCTTACCAGGTCGTCTTCGTCACTTAGAATAATTCTTCGTATGGTCACTATTCCTTCAAGGGTACGTTCGTTATCGATTACATAGCAAGTGTCGATAGTTTCTTTGTCGAGGCCGGTTGTTTTGATATGCTTCAAGGCCTGCTCTACGGTCATTTCCTTCTTGAGATCTACAAATTCAATAGTCATCAAGCTGCCAGCTGAGTTCTCAGGATAATTCAGAAATTGGTTCAGCAGGCGGCGAGTATTCTCATCGGCGTGCCTCAATACTTTCTTAACGAAATTAGCGGGCATTTCTTCCAAGAAATCCACAGTGTCATCAAAGTGAAGTTCAGCCAAAATAGAACGAATTTCTCGGTCAGTTATGTTTTCCACCACGTATTTTTGTTGGTCATGAGACATATAGGAAAACACACTGGCAGCGGTGTCTTTAGGTAGGATCCGAAACAGTATTAAAGATGTTTCCAGTGGCAATTCCTCCAACACGAGGGCTACATCCACGGCGTTCATGTCCATGAGCAATGCTCTGGCATGAGCGTATGAATTGCGCTCAACCAGATCCATTATCTGCTGCATAACATTCCCTCCTTTGCACGATGTATAGCTTCAAGTTCTGGTAATTGTAGCGGCCGAACAACATTGGGCTGGCAGCTCATTGTTATCATTGCCGTATTAACCTTCGTTGACCCCAGCTAAATGAAAATGATATAGTGACGTTGACAGGATTAGAAGGGGATGATGCTGATGAGCACTGTTGTGCTGGCCGATAAGCTCACGCGGTGGATAAGATACCAAGTAGTGGCCGCCGGAGGAAAGGGCGTAGTGTTTGGGCTCAGCGGAGGTTTGGACTCGGCGGTAGTAGCCGGTTTGGCCAAGCGAGCGTTTCCGGAAGCCTCATTGGGTGTCATTATGCCATGTTACAGCGACCATGAGGATGGGGTTCATGCTCGGTTAGTAGCACAAGAATTGACTCTGCCTGTATATGAGATTGTTCTGGATCAAGTGTACGATATCCTGTTTGGCATGTTACGTCAGGTAGATCAGGATGAACCAAAACAACTGGCTGCCGCTAATCTAAAGTCAAGACTGCGTATGGTTACATTATACTATCTGGCGGCCCAGCATGGTTATTTAGTGGCGGGAAGTAGCAACAAAAGCGAACTGACGGTGGGATACTTCACTAAATATGGTGACGTGGGAGACATCTTGCCACTAGGTAACTTGGTTAAGAGACAGGCAAGAGATTTGGCCCAGCACTTGGGTATACCGAAAGAAATAATTACCAAGCCGCCTTCGGCCGGATTATGGACTGGGCAAACAGATGAAGCGGAGATGGGACTTAGTTATGACGATCTTGATTGTTTTATATTAACTGGACAGGCATCGTCAAAAACGGCCCGGCGCATTTTGGATTTGAAGCAAAGAAGTGAGCACAAGCGCAAGCCGGCACCGCGTCCGGATTTTTAGTCGGTGCAGGCAGAAGCCGAAGCCAAAGCATCGTGAGATCCTTTAATTATCGATGATTTCGTGGTAGAATTGAAGGCGAGAGTAGCGAGCTGCTATTCTAACACGCGTAGATTCCCGGCTGCGCGTTTCTAAAGCGAGGTGAATCTATGGCCGGACATTCTAAGTGGTCTAATATTAAGCATAGGAAAGCGAAAGCCGACGCGGCCAAAGGTCGGGTATTTACCCGTCTTGGTCGGGAGATTATGGTGGCCGTGCGGCATGGGGGTTCTGATCCGGAGACAAACTTTAGGTTGAAAATGGCGATAGACAAAGCGCGAGTAGCCAATATGCCTAACGATAATATTATGCGGGTAATCCAACGCGCCAGTGGTGCCCAGGACGGAGCTAATCTAGAGGAGTTAGTTTATGAAGGCTACGGTCCGGGAGGCGTGGCTGTCATGCTGGAGCTTCTAACCGATAACAGGAACCGTACTGCTTCAGAGATTCGTCATATTTTTTCCCGACATGGTGGAAATCTAGGCGAAGGCGGTTGTGTAGCTTGGATGTTCACGCAGAAAGGCAGTTTGATCTTGGAACAGGATGGGTTAGAAAAAGATATAGACGAAGTGATGATGGATGCTCTGGATGCCGGGGCTGAAGACGTCCAAGACGATGAACAAACCATCGAAATTCTAACGGAACCGGCTGAGTTTGTTGAGGTAGAGGAGTCCCTGGCCGCCAAGGGGTATAAGTTTACGGAGGCTAAGATTGCTCGGATTCCCCAGAACACGGTGAGGCTCGACCGAAATGACGCCGAGCGCACACTTAAACTCATGGAGGAACTGGAAGAGCATGATGATGTCCAGGAGATTTACGCCAACTTTGACATTCCAGATGATGTTTTGGCTGAACTAGAGCAGTAAAGAAAGCGCCGAGAGGGCGCTTTCTTTGTATACGTTAGCTCGGGAACGGGAATACTGTACTGATAAGCAACGCAGTGATGTGGGGGGATCTTATGCGTTCTTTGCACTACAATTCCCGGACTTGGCGGCGTGTTGCTATTTTTATCATGTTAACTGGAGCAATTCTTATTGTTGTCGCGGTCAAATGGGCTGGAAATGTGCCTAAGCGTCATGACAGTCAACAAACAGCAACTATGCCTAAGGCTCCGCCCATTCTGGTGGAGGATCGCCAGTATGAAGGGTGTGGGCATAGGGTTGAGAAGGAGCAGGAACTATCCGCTGAGTTTAGGTTGCTCAGCCCTAAGGAACTGGCCCAACTCAATAATGCCGCTACTTACCAAGTCAGTGAAGAAAGACTGCGGATATTCAATCACGAGCCGGGGCTATGCCCTGAGTGCAAGAGGCACATCTTTGTGGGCTTAGACGGCGAGGAGGTGGCGGTATTTTACGGGCTGCCGGGGGGGCCGCGGCAACTGAGAGAACGAACGCCGATACGCATGGAAAGACTACCTCCCCAGGCTGTGTCCGATCTGAAATTGGGGATCCCGGTAAATAGTCAAGAAGAACTGTTACAAGTCCTAGAAGGCCTGATGAACTAACAGGCCTGATTTTTTTTCTGCAGCAGGGTTTTGTCAGTAGATTGTAGAAAAATGTTGGAGGAGGCGAGACGAATGCTTATTTGTGGTGTGGATCCGGGTATTGCTCGCTTGGGTTATGCCCTGGTAAAGCAGGAGGCGGGGCGACTGGAAGTCCGCAGTTTCGGTTGTTTGGAGACACCGGCCGACCTGTCTTCGCCGCAGAGGTTACTTTGTTTATACGAGCAGTTGGCCCAGGTGCTAGCGGCCCAACCCCGGGCCGTGGCCATAGAGGCATTGTTTTTCAACAAAAATGTGCGCACCGCGTTTTCAGTGGCCGAAGCTCGGGGGGTAGTTCTACTCTTGTGTGCCGAGCGGGGTATACCGGTGTTTGAATATACACCACCGCAGGTTAAGCAGGCTGTGGTGGGCTACGGCCGGGCGGAAAAGCGGCAGGTTCAGATAATGCTTCAGCAAACCCTGGGTCTCGGTGATCTCCCCAAACCAGATGATGCGGCTGATGCTCTGGCCGTGGCCTTTTGTCATGCCCAGGTGGCTCGATTTGAGCACTGCTTGCGATCGGGGGGTGACGGGGCTGTTTGAGTACATCCGGGGTGTGTTGATACATAAGACGCCTGATAGTGCTGTGCTAGAAGTAGGCGGGTTGGGATTTGCCATTAATACTACTGCTACCACCTCCGAAGAACTGCCACCGGTGGGGGAGATGTGCAAAGTCTATACCTATCTTCATGTTCGGGAAGACAAGTTAGCATTGTTCGGCTTCGCTTCTTCTCTGGAACGTTCTGTATTCATGTTGCTGTTAGATGTGGGGGGTATTGGGCCCAGGACGGCACAAGCCGTTTTGTCCACATTTACGGCGGCGGCTTTTATCCAGGCAGTCAATGGTGGGGACACTGCTTCCTTGCTGCAAGTAAGCGGTGTTGGCAAGAAGACGGCACAAAGAATAATGTTGGAACTGAAAGACAAGCTACGCCGACTGGGACAGGAAGCGGATATCGATCACCTGCCTGCTACCGACCCAGATTTGGCGGTAGCTGCACTGCTGCAGTTAGGCTATACCGGGGAGGAAGTGAGGCAGGCGCTAGCTCATGGGGAAAGTAGCGATGATACGGCCCAGCGAGTGCGGGCCGCTTTAGAAGTTCTAAGGGAGAGGTAGAGTTATCTATGCAAAAGAGGATTGTTGCCGGTGAAGCTCTGCCGGGGGACAAGGAGCTAGAGATTACTTTACGTCCGCAGCGTCTGCAGGATTTCGTGGGCCAAGAACGGGCAAAGGCGAATTTGGAGGTTTTTATCCAAGCGGCGCTGCTTAGAGGTGAAACTCTAGACCATGTTTTGCTTTATGGCCCCCCCGGGTTAGGGAAAACAACGTTGGCTCGCATTATCGGCCGCGAGCTGGGGGTAAATGTTAAGATAACTTCCGGACCTGCTATTGAGCGGCCCGGCGATTTGGCGGCCATTCTTACCGGTCTGAATCGAGGAGATGTACTGTTTGTAGATGAGATTCATCGCTTGAGCCGGACTGTAGAGGAAATACTGTACCCGGCCATGGAGGACTACGCTCTAGATATTGTGGTGGGGAAAGGCCCGAGTGCCCGCTCGTTACGTCTTGATCTGGCCCACTTCACTTTAGTCGGGGCCACTACACGCATCGGGCTACTTACTTCTCCGCTGCGAGACCGGTTTGGGGTTGTGGCCCGATTGGAGTATTACCGACCGGAAGCCTTGCAGGAGATTGTGTTTCGCACCGCGGCTGTCTTGGGCGTTAGCATTATTCCGGAGGCAGCTCTGGAAGTGGCCAGCCGGGCACGGGGTACACCGCGTATAGCTAACCGTCTGCTAAAACGGGTGCGTGACTTTGCTCAAGTCAAGTCCGAAGATATTATCTCAGTGGATACAACTCGAGCAGCCCTGAACTCATTAGAGGTAGATCCGTTAGGACTTGACCGTTCTGACCGACAGTTGCTGCAGGCACTAATTAATAATTTTGGCGGTGGCCCGGTTGGGTTAGATACACTGGCGGCAATACTAAGTGAGGATGCTGGTACCATTGAGGAAGTATACGAGCCCTTTTTACTTCAACAAGGGCTGATCATGCGCACAGCCCGGGGCCGCATGGCCACCCCCTTGGCTTACCAGCACTTAGGCCTAAGCGCGCCGCTGCAGTTAGAGCAGATAGAGATAAGGGGGAATGAGTGATGCCTTGTTTTGACTCTGTTGGTAAACTACTCATGGTTGTCGGCGGCTCGTTGTTCTTTTTTGGAGCCTTGATCACATTTGGTAGCCGCCTCTTTCCTTTTGGACGGTTACCGGGAGACATATTAGTACAGCGTGGCAATTTCACTTTTTACTTTCCTATCTTTACTTGCATAATTCTAAGCATTATCTTGAGTCTTATCATGAGGTTTTTTCGCCGCTGACTTTTATCGGATATGGGTGTTTCAGGCCCGGTTAGTTACCGGCACTGTACGGTGACGTTCAGTTATTTATAGCTTAGGGGTGAGGGTGTGGGCAGAACTCTTAATAGGCGGACTATTGGGGTGACTTTCCTGGTAACAGCCCTGCTGCTGTTAATGATGACACCTGGTGCAAAGGCCGCGGCCAAGGTGCGAGTAGGGCTTTCGGTAAGTGGGTCTGCTGTCGAGATAGGAGGAAGCGGTTTGCTACTTGATGCTACCGGCCATGTGATAGCTCAGGTTGACGATCGTAGCAGTTTAGAGCTGACAGCTAGTGGTGGACAAGTGTGGCTGAGCGGCGCTTCCTTTCCCGTGCTGCATGCGGTGCCAAGCAGAAGCGGTGCCGGGTCTTGTTTGCAGGTGAATGGCAAGCCTTACCGGGGAGATCTTGTCGTGAGCGCAGCAGACAATAGGATCAGGATTGTGAACGAACTTGATCTAGAAGAGTACTTGCTTGGTGTGGTACCCCTTGAAATGTCACCTTCCTGGCCTCTGGAAGCCCTCAAGGCTCAAGCAGTGGCGGCCAGGACCTTTGCTCTAAGAAACGCAAATCGGCATCAAGGGGATGGCTTTGGCCTGTGCGATACCTCTCATTGTCAGGTGTATGGAGGGGTAAGCGCCGAGAGCACTACTTCATCGATAGCAGTTAAGGACACTGCCGGCCTGGTTCTCAAGTACAACGGAGGTCTGATTGACGCTTACTTTCACGCCAGCTCCGGTGGCCGTACGGAGACGGCCGGTGCCGCCTGGGGGCATGATCGCCCCTATCTAACAGTGGTGGAAGATGAACTGGAGTTGTCCGGCCCTTATGCTTCGTGGCAGGAAAGTTTCAGTCCTGAGGAACTTGGTGTGCGCTTAGCTGAGGCGGGCTACCCTATAGGACCAGTACAGCAGCTAGAAATCCTGGAGCGGACTCCTTCTGGGCGTGCGGCCTCGGTGTCTGTGCGCGGTAGTTACGGGACTGCAGTGGTTGCAGGTACACGCTTGCGACAGGTGTTGAATCTAAAGAGTACGTTATTTAATGTCCAGGAGGATACAGCTTGGTCCGAGCAGCTGAAAATTACCGTTTTGGCCCAATCTACCAAGGGTTCTTTTGTCACTAGTGTTGCCTCAGGTACGCATGTTGTCACAGCAGGGGGACCCAAGATTCTCTCATCCAGAACTTCCGGGGATGTTAGCCGAGGCGGAGGAGGACGTGCCATCGTACTTAAGGGGCGTGGTTATGGTCATGGGGTTGGTTTATCCCAGTGGGGAGCCAAGGTCTTAGCCGAAAACGAGTTACTAGCTGACAAGGACTTCTTTACTCAGATTTTGACCCATTATTATAAAGGGGTTACAATAGAGCCATACTCATTTTAAGTGCGAGGAGCGTCATAGTTTGCGGCTGGAAGATTTCGATTATGATTTACCGCCAGAGCTCATTGCTCAAGTACCGATAGAACATCGCGACGAAAGTTGCTTGTTAGTTATAGACCGCCACCAGGGAACCATGAAGCACACAGTCTTTCGGGATTTGCCTACCTATTTGATGCCCGGTGACTTATTAGTTATGAATGATACCCGCGTGCTACCAGCCCGCCTGTTAGGGCGGCGAGGCCAATCAGGCGGAAAGGTCGAAGTATTGTTGCTGAAAGAGATTGCTCCCGGACAGTGGGAGACCTTGGTTAGGCCGGGTCGGCGCTGCCTTCCTGGCGAAGAACTTGTATTCGGTCAAGGAGAACTGACAGCCGAGGTGTTAGACAGAACGGAGGAAGGCGGCAGAATTATTGCTTTTAATCACCGAGGACTTGAATTTATCGCTCTTCTAACCGAACTGGGTCGAGTGCCGTTACCTCCTTACATTCATACGAAACTGCCTGATCCGGAGCGCTATCAGACTGTCTATGCCAGACATCTCGGATCGGCTGCCGCTCCCACGGCTGGCTTGCATTTTACCCCGGAACTGTTAGCTAGGATCAAATCGCTGGGGGTTGAAACTTCATTCATAACACTGGATGTAGGGCTCGGTACTTTCCGCCCGGTGCGTGAAGCGAATATTGCAGCGCACCACATGCATGAGGAACGTTATAGCATTTCACCCGAGACGGCCGAAGCCATTAACAAAGCAAAGAGTGAAGGACGTCGGGTAATCGCAGTTGGTACCACTGTCGTCCGCACCTTGGAGGCTGCTGGATTCAGTGGTTGGATTGAATCCCAAGAGAGCTGCACGGATCTTTTTATTTACCCCGGCTTTCAGTTTAAGATCATAGATGCTTTGATTACCAACTTCCATTTGCCTAAGTCCTCACTGCTAATGTTGGTGGCAGCGTTCGCAGGCTATGACAATATCATGGCTGCTTATAAAGAGGCTGTGCTAGAAAGATATCGCTTCTTTAGCTTTGGCGATGCCATGTTCATCATTTAAGGAGGAACGAAATGGATTTAGGGTTTCAAGAATTGGCCCGCAGCAGTCAATGCGCTGCCCGCCGTGGCGTTTTTCACACTGCTCACGGCTCGGTCCAGACGCCCGCCTTTATGCCGGTTGGGACTCAAGCCACAGTCAAGACTTTAACTCCGGAAGAAGTCTGCGAACTGGGAGCCGAAGTAATCCTAAGTAACACATATCATCTCTACCTTCGTCCCGGAGCTGACCTTATTGCTGAAGCAGGTGGGCTCCACAGTTTTATGCACTGGGAAGGGCCGATCTTAACCGACAGCGGTGGGTTTCAGATTTTTAGTTTGGGCAACCTAAGAGAAATCACCGACGAAGGGGCTCTGTTTCGTTCCCATATTGATGGCTCCTTGCATTACTTTACGCCGGAAAAGGCGGTTGAGGTGCAAGAATTGCTTGGTTCGGATATCGCCATGGTACTCGATGAATGTGTGCCTTATCCCATCGATTACGAATCGGCCGCAGCTGCGCTTAGGCGCACTACTTCCTGGGCCCAGAGAGCCAAGCTGGTCCACCGCAGAAAAGATCAGGCCCTCTTTGGTATAGTACAGGGTAGCTGCTTTGACGATCTGCGGTTGAAAAGCACGGATCAACTGCTGGAACTGGACTTTTCCGGTTATGCCGTCGGCGGACTCAGTGTCGGTGAACCCAAGAATGAGATGTACCGCATACTGGATTTAGTTGCACCTCGTTTGCCGCTAAGCAAACCACGCTACCTTATGGGTGTTGGCAGCCCAGACTGCCTTTGGGAAGGTGTAGAACGAGGTATCGATATGTTCGATTGCGTACTGCCGACCCGGATCGCCAGAAATGGTACGGTTTTTACTACCCAGGGTAGGTTGGTGGTAAGAAATGCGGCTTATGCCAGGGATTTTCGGCCGTTGGACTCAGAGTGTTGCTGCTACGTCTGCCGTAACTATTCCCGCGCCTATATCAGACACTTAATCAAGGCTAATGAGGTGTTGGGGATTAGGCTCACTACCTATCATAATCTGTACTTCTTGGCTTCGCTTATGGAAACAATCCGCGCAGCTATTGAACAAGACCGTTTCCTGGTGGCTAAGAAGGATTTTTTGGGGAAATATAAGATGCCAAGGGTAAAAGAGGAAAAATCGTCTTGCTGCTAAGAGGATTTTGAGTGTTCTCGGCGAAGAATTAGTAAGATAATCCAGGGAGGGATTTTGGTGCCACAACAATTAACCGGTCTACTGCCCATGATAATCTTTTTTGTCATTTTCTATCTTTTCCTCATTCGACCACAACAAAAGCAGCGGAAAGAGCGCCAAGAAATGCTGAACTCCTTGACAAAAGGGGACAAGGTAGTCACCATTGGTGGCATCCACGGCAAGCTAACCGATGTTAAAGAACACCAAGTTCGGCTTAAGGTGGCGGATAACCTGGAGCTGCGACTTAATCGCGACGCGGTAGGCTATGTGCTCAAAGAGGCTAAGACCAAGGAAACTAAGACAGCAGAAGAGAACGCGAACGAAGAGAATGCATAAGATTTTGCGTTCAGAAAACAAGATCAAATGGGCAGGACCGAAGAACTGAACAACTGATCCCGGCAGAAACAGGCGTTAAGCCTGTTTTTTGCTAGTTCACTGTCATTCTATTCGATCCCGAAGCGTACATTACCATGAGGATCAAATAACGGGTGAGGTGAGGGCAAATGAAAACGAGTCCCTGGAGAGAACCAGAGACACGGCTGGGGTTTTCTCTTCGAGCAGTGATCAAGGCAATAGTGTTAGCTACGGTAGCATATGGGGGCTTGGCCTTACTAGTGACCACAGTCATTAGCTTCTACGGAAATTTAGAAACACGACTACCCCTATTGGCTTTTGTGGCCCAATACTTAACAGCGCTCATAACCGGTATAGTGGCTGGGCGGGTAGCGGGTCAATCGGGATGGGTTCACGGCCTAACTGCAGGTATACTGTTTATGGTTATTGTGTCTGTTGCCGGCACCTTCTTCTTACCGGTTCGGCCGACTTTGACCGGGATAATACTGTGGCGAATACTGCCGGGGGCGTTGCTAGGTTTAGGCGGTGGAGCTGTTGGAGCTAACTTGTAGGGGGTTCACCTATGTACAGGCGCTTTAGTCTAGTTTTTTGGGTTACACTTAAGCTAATCTTAGTAGTTGTTATAACTCACGGATATTGTACCGGTGCGCCTGACGTTACCGCTGATGCTGCCGTGGTCCTAGATGCCCGGACCGGCAGCATTCTTTACGGTCGATGGCCATACGAGCAGCGGCCTCCGGCTAGCACCACTAAGATTTTAACTGCTATCATTGCGTTGGAAAAAGGCAGGTTGAGTGACATAGTAACAGCAAGTCCCAACGCTAGCTACACCGAAGGCTCCAGTATCTATTTACAGCCCGGGGAAAAGCTTACGTTAGAAGAGCTAATTTGGGGTGCTTTACTGGAGTCGGGAAATGATGCTTGTGTTGCCATTGCCGAGCATTTGTCCGGAGATGAAGAAGGTTTCTCCAAGCTGCAGAATAGAAAAGCAAAGGCTATTGGTGCGTGGGATACCAATTTTGTAAATCCCCATGGACTGTCTGTTCCTAATCACTATACTACGGCCTATGATTTGGGAGCTGTTGCGCGGTATGCTCTTCGCAATAGCAAGTTTCAGGAGATTGTGCGCAGCAAGGAAAAGGTACCTCATGAACCCAGGGAGACCAGAGCCTTTTTTAGTACGAATCGTTTGCTTTGGAGCTACAGCGGTTGCGATGGTGTCAAGACCGGTACCACAGAGGCAGCAGGCCAGTGCCTGATAGCTTCGGCTAGCAGAGGAGGAAGGCAGTTAGTGGCGGTGGTTCTACATAGCGACGATCGGTGGAGTGATGCTACCGCCTTACTGGACTATGGCTTTGACTTTACCAGATTGCTAAAGCTGGCTTCTGCCGGCCAGGTTGCATATTTGCCGTTAGTGCACGCGTTGGAACCGGTTATTTGTGCCCGATCGGCATCCGACCTGTACGTGACGGTGCCCAAAGAGCTGACCGAGCAGGTGGTCGTCTCATGGTTGCCGCTACCGAATCTAAGAGCACCGGTGAACCGCGGTGAGAAGGTGGGGGAAATTCAGGTTTGGCTCCGAAATGAGTTACTGGCTCGGACAAATTTGATAGCCGCAGCCACTGTGGCGCCAAAGACGCCGCTTACTATGCTTCTGTGGTATATTTACCGGCCTCTCTTATACCGGCTCAGAACTTGGAAATGGTTGTGAACTAAACATCCTGGTTCAAATTACCGAGAGGAAAAGGACAGGCACTGCCGAATATGTTAGGGTATTTTCACCTATTGGGAGGTAAAGGCAGTGCTGGACAAAGATAAGGAAGAAGTGTACCTGAGACCCCTAGTGAAGGGCGATCTTCGGCACATGGCTGCTTGGGACCAAGATGCTGAGATCGGCTATTTTTTCGGGTTTGACACAGATGACAGCAGTATTACATATCAAGAGCGCTGTGCAGAGTTGCTGGGACAATCGAACAATCGTTTGTGGGCCATTGAAACGGAAGAGGCCGGTTTTATCGGCGAAGTAGAGCTGAACCAAATTAGCTGGCGTACCCGAGAAGCAGAAGTGAAGATATGTATCGGCAATCCTGCTTATCGGGGTTTAGGTTTTGGCACCCAGGCTCTCAAACTGGCTCTAGTGGCTGCTTTTAAGGAGCTCAGGCTTAAGCGAGTCTACTTGAGGGTGTATCAGTACAATACCCGAGCGCTTCGCTGCTATATACGGTGTGGATTTAAGAAAGAAGCCGTGCTAAGAAATCGGTATCGCTACGGGGGACAGAACCGTGACATTTATCTTATGTACATAGACCATAAGATGTTTAAAGAAAGAGCTCGATTTTGCTCTAATACCATCAATTGACAAGCGGCCGGCACCATCGCTATAATATGGTGAACAATGTATTGAAACAAGTTTTGTCAAGACGTATTACTAAGATTTGTTCTTGGTAGTGGTAGGGGAAAAGGAGGAAACGGTATTGAAGTGGGCCAATGGAGCGAAATTAATAGTAGTTGTGGTAGCGGTAGCCCTGCTGGGGCTAGGAGCACTTGAGCCTATCAAGAATAACATTAGGTTGGGTTTGGACCTCCGCGGCGGTACGCACTTGGTGCTTAATTTGGTGGATACACCGGAAGCCAAAGTGGATGAACAGGCCCGGCAAGGGGTTATGCGGATTATTAACGACCGTATTAATCAATTTGGTGTTACTGAACCGCTGATTATACCGGGAGGGTCTCATCGTATCATTGTAGAACTTCCGGGCTTAAAGGATTCGGAAGAAGCAGTGCGAGTAATCAAAATGACGGCAGAACTGCAGTTTGCCGACAAGAACGGGAAAGTGTGGCTCACAGGTAAAGACCTGAAAGATGCCCGCTTTATTTATGATCGGGACAACAAACCAGTAGTGGCGTTAGAATTCAACGCTCAAGGAAGCAAATTGTTTGCCGCGGCCACGGAAGCCAACCTTGGACAACCGCTTTTCATCGTACTGGACCAGCAGGTTGTTACGGCTCCCGTGGTGAGAGATGTTATCCGGGATGGTAAGGCGGTCATCAATGGTATAGAATCGGCTGAAGAAGCACAGCGCTATGCCATTGCTTTGCGCTCCGGGGCCCTGCCGGTTAAAGTAGAAGTCATCGATCAACGTACGGTGGGCCCGACTTTAGGACAAGATTCCATTGAAAAGAGCAAGCATGCTTTTTTGATGGGTGTGATTGCGGTATTGGTCTTTATGATAGTGTATTATGGCATCTTTGGCTTGGTGGCCGATTTTGCTCTGACCGTGTATGTCTTGTTAGTTATGTCAGTACTGGCCGGTTTGCATGCTACTCTCACCTTGCCGGGGATTGCTGGATTTATCCTCTCCATCGGTATGGCCGTGGACGCCAATGTTATCATATTTGAAAGGATCAAAGAAGAGCGCCGTAATGGTAAGACCATAAGATCAGCAGTGGAGGCCGGCTTTACCAGAGCCATGACCACTGTTATCGATTCTAACGTAACCACTTTGATCGCGGCCGCTGTACTGTACTATTTAGGGACGGGTCCGATTCGTGGGTTTGCTGTTACTTTGGGTGTCGGCATTATTGCAAGTATGGTGAGCGCCGTGCTCATTACCAAATATGTGCTGCGCCAAGTGGTGAATATGGGTTTGCCGGTGGATGTCCGAGTAGCAAGATCAAGCAAGATGAAACTGGATATCGTGAGCAAACGCAAAACTTCGTTTGGCTTGTCCGGTCTTGTTATTGCTATCGGCTTAGTGGCTCTCCTGCTGCATGGTGGTTTGAATCCGGGTATCGAATTCCAGGGTGGCACCTTGTTACAGCTGCGGTTTGACCAGACAGCTTCTTCAGAGCAAGTGCGCTTAGTACTGGCCGACTATAGCCTGGAAAAAAGTGCCCTTCAAGAAACTGGTGACAGAACGTTCTTAATCCGTACCAAAGAGCTTAGCGATGAGGCCCGGCGAGATGTGCTGGCCGGGTTAAAGGCGAAGATAGGCCCTTACGAAGTTCTACGGATCGAGAAAGTGGGCGCAGTAATAAGTAGCGAGCTTAAGAACAACGCTTTCTTAGCCCTGACTATTGCCGCTATCTTAATGCTGGTTTACATTGCTTTGCGATTCGAAATCAAGTTTGCTGTGGCCGGTGTATTGGCCCTTATGCATGATGTTTTGATTACCATAGGCATATTTGCCATTTTAAATATAGAAGTTGATAGCACGTTTATTGCCGCCATTCTAACCATTGTCGGCTACTCCATCAATGATACCATTGTGGTATTTGACCGTATTCGGGAAAATATGAAAGCAAGTAAGAAAGAGACTCTGGCCCAACTTGTAAACAGAAGCATCGTGGAAACCCTGACCCGGTCGGTAAACACGGCTTTAACCACTCTGTTTGCCGTGATAGCGCTGCTTATTTTTGGCGGTGAAACCACCAAAGTATTTGCTCTAGCACTGTTTATCGGGCTTTTGGCTGGCACGTACTCTTCTATCCTTATTGCCTCTCCACTGTGGTATAGCTGGCACAGGCAGGCTTAACGAACTAAGGCGCCCCTTAAAGGGAGTTCAACTTAGGGATTTACGAAAACAAGCAAAGTTTTGACCGACTCTCTTCAAGCGGAGACTCAAAAGTAAAGACTGCACCGAAGAATAAAACCTTTAGTGCAGTCTTTCTTTTAATACTTATGCCGCTTCCCTGGTTCGTCAGTCTTTACAAATTGATTAATCAAACAAAGATAATTGCTGTGGTTCAATATTATCCTCCGACTTTATAGTTTGGCTCTTAAACCAGTCAAAAATGTTAATGCTTTCGTTGTTTAATATCTCTTGACTTATTGGGTAAACATCCTTATTTTTTAATAAGTTAATATTACCTTTAGGAATGTTATCTTCATTCCTAACAAACATCGGAACCCAACCGCGCTTTATATTTTCGGTTGCTCCAGCCCAGGTTCCACCTTTATTGTAATCAGATGAAATAACAACCACATAATCTGAAAGGGCATACACATATTTATTTCTTTCCATAGCTGCATATGTTTGAAATGGCATATCTGGTCTAAAAGATGATAAGATTATTGATTGCCGTCTCATTATTGCTTCCCTTGTTTCTTTCTTTCTTATTTTTTTTTCCAAACTATCTGCAACAAATATCACGGTAGTCCCGTCAGAGTTATTTGCAACATTTTCCGCAATTGAATCTACCCCTCTTGCACCTCCAGATACAATATTCAACCCGTCATTGGTACAACGTCTTGATAGCTTTTCTGTAAATCTTAATCCAGCCTCATCTAAATCTCTTGACCCAACAACAGCCACACCATTATTTGATAAAAGAGACAAATTTCCTGCATAATATAAAATCGGTGGTGCGAGTTTCTTTAATTTGTTTTTTAAGGCAATCGGGTAATCAGCATCACTTCTTGTCAATGTAAATATGCCCTTTTCATTTAAAGCAGATAGTTCGATACCAAACTGGCCTGCACGTGACAAAAGCATTTCAATACGTGCAGCTTCCTGATGTGATAAGCTTAACTTTTGTCTTATATCCTCAGATGAAACATCAAAAAGTGTACTTGGTGTAAAATTATTTTGAAATAAACGTTCAGCGAGATGTGACCACTGTGACACGGTATAAGGCTTAGCGCCATTATCAAAATTTCTCAATGCTAAATCTGAACATAATAATAGCATTGCATAACTATCGTTTAAGATATTCATCTATTCAGCCCCCCTCATTCCTGCGCTTGATGCTATTGCAAAAGGATACACTAATCCTGCACCTTTTTGCTTAAGCATATAACCGCATACTGTTAAAGTCCATTTTGAATCTACCATATCATCTATCAGTAAAATACTACGGTTAGTGCAATCCTCTATTACTGAAAAACCATCAAAGGCATTTTGGCGAGCTTGTCCTAGGTGCCGTGGAATTTGAGTGACGTAGTATTACGCTGTTTTGCTCTCATTTACTACATGATCCACGTCATCAATAGTAGTCAAACGCTGAATCTCGGAGATTAGGATACCCATAG
>DURJ01000118.1 GCA_012837285.1 Bacillota bacterium | reverse complement strand
GCCTCTGTGCCTGTCCGCTCCCCTGCATCAGCAAGCATGCCTTGAATACACGGGCCGGCACGGAGTCCGGCCCCACGCATACGTTTTGCGTATCATGTGCAGTGCTAAAGCTATCTTTGATGTGCTCATGCGGTAAAGCTTATACTGTCAAACGTAACCTGGCCCGTGTCTCGATCGATAAAGAAAGATATATCTATGGCACGACATGGGATTAAATCGTCTGTTTGTTGAGACCGAATTAACTGAGCGATCCGCTCTATGTTGCCGGTACCCTTGTCCCCTAATCGGTGGGCATTGGCGGTGGAATTAGGGTTGTTGGTATTCGCCACGGTGGTATCGTAATCGAATTGTAGCAGCTTGGCTTCATAGAATACAGCATCCGGATTTGCGTTCAGCAACACTACTTGATATGCACTTTCGCCGGTATATGCAATCCCTTTCGGAATATAACGTTCTCCGTCAAGAACAAAGTGATCTGTACTTTGATGACTAAAAGTAGCCTTGGTACCAAAAAGGTTGTATATTATCTTCTCTATATCGTCGACACGCATGGCACCACCACGACTATAACCGCTTTTGTACAAGTAAAGTAACACCTCATCCCAAGAAGAGACAAATTTCCCATCTTGAGTATACTCTGGGGCAAATCTTAGTGTATGTTGCACCCCTAAGTCGTTAAATTGTTCCAGTATTTCGGATGTAAGCTCCTGTTTGCCCGCTACAGTTATTAAATCTAACATTGAGTTTGTACCCTGTCCGGTTAGTTCTTGGTCCGAAATAGTCGGTATAACAAACACTGCCGCTGCCCCAACAACCAAAATCACCGCCGTCAGGATGGCAAAAATGGACGGTTTCTTCAGTTTCATAATGGCCACGATCCTTTCTTCCATCGGGTTTTTGCTGAAGCTGGCACACAAAGGTATCAGCCCGCTTCTCCTTTCTTCTAAAGCAATTAACGTCAAGGCATAAGCCGATTTTGTTTGTTCTCCATATGTCCGCACCACTATTTCATCGCAGGATAATTCCAGGTCTCGGTTGGCGAGTATGTACATGATCCAGACCAAAGGATTGAACCAATGGACACACAATGCAGCGGCTAGTAGCCATTTGAACAAGATGTCAAGGCGCTTAATATGGACAAACTCGTGGGCTAAGATATATCTGAGACAGTCTATATCCTCCCAGTCAGTTATCTTCGGCAGTAGCACCACCGGCCTCCATATACCGTAGGTCAGGGGGGCTGTTGTTAGATCAGATTGTCTGATTTGAACCGTGCGCCATGTCCGGTGCTCCCGGAGCCATTGGCGCACAAAATCGTTCTCCAACGGTAAAGAGGTCCGATAAACCTTAGAGCAACGAAGGTGCATTACCAGAAAATATAGAGCACAGGCCAATAGTCCCATCAGCCAAATTACCACTAGGGGTGACACGGAAAAAGCGGTTGTTTTAGCCGGTACCAAATTTACCATATTGGGTAAATTGGTAATACAGTATGTGGGCTCGCCAGATGTGAAAGCACTCGGTGTGGTGGTTGCGGGTGTTGTTAGCAACGTATCATCCAGCCAGCCGACATTGGTGTATATATGTAGCGGTAACGGAAGGGAAAACGGAATTAGCAACCGACCCAAAGCAACTCTCCAAAGAACAAGAAAAGTTTTCTTCGGTAGCCTGTGAATGGCCACAGCCCGGCCGGCCACAATTACCAGAATGAGAACGGCAGCGGAAATGCTCATTTTTAGTAATGATAATACCATCGGTATCACCTCATTCTAGCTCATTAACCAGCTGCTTTAGCCTTTTGATTTCCTCAGGGGATAAATTTTTCCGCCCTAAAATAGAAGCCACCAGCTGATCAGCAGCGCCGTCATACATTTTGTTAATAAGCTCCGTGGTTTCAAATTCTTGCGCTTGTTCCTTCGTAATCACAGGACGGCAGACAAAATTGGGTTCCATCCTTTTTATCGCACCCTTGTCAATACACTTCTTGATAACCGTATAGGTGGTGCTTTTGCTCCAGCCTACTTCCTTCAGCAAAGTGGCTGCAATTTGCTTGGCAGTTGTATCGCCTCTCTCCCACAAAATCTCCATAACTTTCAGTTCCGAGTCGAATAGTTTGATAGTCATCAGTAGACCTCTTTTCTACTCATTCTATCGTAATAGAATATGACACCCTTATTCTACTCGAGTAGAATAAGGGTGTCAAGAGGTACATATATTCCCATCTATTTCATATTGATCGTCCAGTTGCCATTTATGACGAACCGTGGGTAAGAGATATCCAGCTCAGCCTTATCGACTTCCTTGTCGAATTCAACAGTCATGACCGCCATATCACCACTAAACTCTGAAGAAATCTTCTTGATGTCCTTGCCGTACACGTCGAAGGAACTGATGCTGACATATTTCTTGGCTCCCGTGTTCAGCTGGAATACAAGCTCTGCGGATGTCGGAGAAAGCCTTTCGATGCTCTTTACTACTGCCCTCTGAGCAAACAAATCCACATCACGGTTGAGTATTTCCTTGCCGTCCCTTGGTATATTGAAGCTAATACTACCGACTGACTTTTCATAAGTAGCCAACAGAGCAGGCACATTAATCATAAGCTGGCTGTCCTTTGGCACATCTACCTCAAACGTAGTTACAGGATACGCATTAGCATCAGCCGGGACTTGCAGCTTGTGCTTGATACCATTTTCGTCAGTTGCATAAATATCTGCAATCTCAGAGCTAGTTTCGGAACTATTTATGCCCTCCTCACCCATATCCTCAACAGTAGCTTTAACTGTTGCATTAACCGGCTTGCCAAATGCACTGAGTTTCATATCTTCATCGGCAAAAGATGCAATCAGCTGAACAGCCTGCTTGCCTTTTTTCTCTACGCTCTTAGCACCCACAGCAACCATATCGATATTGTTTGCTGTCTTCTCACTGGCAAATAGGTTCTGTGGATCAAGTCCCTTGGCCTGATCAAGAGTTACTGAGTATGTTTTATCGCCAACAACCAGGTCAAAAGCCTTAAATGGTTTGATGTTGTAGTTCTTTTCTTTTCCGTTAGCAAAACTGAATACATACTTATCGCCATTCTTAGAAAGACCGGCCATGACATATTCAGTACTTGGATCATCCTTGGGTATGATTTTCATAGTCTCTAAAACATCGGTACTAAGGCTTGATGTGTATTCCATATCGAGTCTGCCTTTGGAAACGATTAGGCTCTCAATTACAAAGTTGTCATCAAGCGCTAGCCTGTCTTCTAGGTAATAGGCCGCGCCATCCACCATGGTGGAATAAATCGGGGTCTTGTTTAAAAAGCTCTTGATCGCCGTTGATATCTCATCAGCATACGCTGTATTAATACATACAAAGCACGCTAACACCGCTGCTGCATACGGCAGGCGTTTTCTAAATTTCGCCTTTCTGTTATGCTTCTTAAGTTTCCGATGTGCTTTTCTTCTTATCGATTCCATATCACATTCAACCCCGTCCATCAGATTGTCAATCTCGCCCTCCATTAAGTCATCATCAAGATTGCTCAGAATCGCAATCATTCTGTCCTCACTCATACTGCAAAGCCTCCTTGATAATCTTTCTTCCCCGCAGCAATCTGTTATCCACGGCGGCTCGAGTCAAATGGTAGGCTTGCGCCAGATCATTGATTTGTTCACCCAAAAAGAACCTTCTTATGAATATCTCCCGATCCATCTTTTGAAAGGAATTGATTGTTTTAATCACCTGTTCCTGATCTTGTCTTAGGAAAACTTGCTTTTCGAGATTGATATCATCCTTTATCTCGATATCCTCGATGTTTACGACGTTGTTCAGGCGTTTCTTGCGTCTATATGTCAACGCCTTGTACTTGGTTAGAATCAGCAGCCAAGTCCTGAAGTTTGCCTTCTCCTCATCAAACTTGTTAACGGCCATGATAAAATGGACATAAATGGCCACGAAAACTAGGCCACCCCACTGCATTATGCAGGTAAAAAACGGCTCACCCTTTAATTAGCTCTCTGGAAGGTGTAGCAAGCACTAAACCAG
>DURJ01000117.1 GCA_012837285.1 Bacillota bacterium | reverse complement strand
TCAAGTACAATATCCGGTGGAATTTCTAACAACTCCGCTACTTTTTTGCCCCAACGAACCCCTGGCTGCATACCGACGTCCCCCTCCACTTTGAGGCTCTTCCTTAGCATATGTATGAGTCCTAAACGGCCCGTAATACCGAAAAACCCCCCGGTAAACAAAAACACCCCTGAACATTCAGGGGTGGCAGTAATTACCATTGCCTCTTTGATCCCAGGATACCGTTCTTCTAAAGTCCGGCGCCTGAGCATAGCAGCTTTCTCTTGATATTTTATTCGACTACCGAGGACGCCAGGGACGATTGCACCGGGGTTCGCTTACAGCCTGCATGAGAATTAGGGACTGAATCAGGGCACCTGGGGCCAAGAAGCTGTCTTGACTAGATACCACCGTTCTTTCCGCCGGCTGTTGTTCGGATACAGTCACTACCACTGGGATTTGTGCCAGCCGGGGTGCTGGTTCCGGCTCCTTGCCAACAGGTACATCTCCACCGGCGGGCAGCATGTCTGCAGCAGTTGTCTCCAGGCCTTCGTCTTCGTACTGGTACGGCGGGCCGGCAAGACCGCGCCGCACCCGCCTGGACGGCCGCCGCTTAGGTGTAGCCACAGGCTCTGGTGCTGTTTCCTGCCGGCGCGGGGATCTTCTCCGACCTACAATTAAACTCCAGATGAACCAAAAAATCAGTAGTCTAAGAAGTGACGACATGGCCCTTACTCCCTAACAGGAGTAGATCCGCCCGCCGGTTCCGGGCCTTTGGGTGCCAACCGAGAAATTGATTCGCGCATATCGGTATCGGCCATAAGGTTTCTTAAATTTTGGTAATCCAACACACCGAACTTGCCTTCTCGCAAGGCTTGAGCGATAGCCTTGGGCACTTCGGCTTCTGCTTCCACTACCCGGCTTCTCATTTCCTGGACTACGGCTCTCATTTCTTGCTCATGGGCGATGGCCATGGCTCGCCGTTCTTCGGCTTTGGCCTGGGCAATGCGCTTGTCGGCATCGGCCTGGTCGGTCTGCAGCTTGGCACCGATATTTCGTCCCACATCTACATCGGCAATATCAATCGACAGAATCTCAAACGCCGTCCCTGCATCCAACCCCTTGTTAAGAACTGTCTGAGAGATGCTGTCCGGGTTTTCCAGTACGGCTTTGTGGGACTCGGCGCTGCCGATGGTGGTTACAATCCCTTCGCCTACACGGGCAATAATAGTGGCTTCGCCGGCTCCACCTACCAACCGGTCGATATTGGCCCGCACAGTAACTCTGGCTTTGGCCTGCAATTCAATACCGTCTTTGGCCACGGCCGCTACAGTCGGAGTCTCGATTACTTTAGGGTTAACGCTCATTTGCACTGCTTCCAACACATTGCGGCCGGCCAAATCGATGGCAGCGGCACGCTCAAACGTGAGGGGGATGCCGGCCCTGTGGGCAGCAATCAGTGCGTTCACTACCCGGTCTACATTCCCGCCCGCCAGAAAATGAGCCTCCAGCTGGTTAGTGGTAAGTTCGAGACCGGCCTTAGTAGCTTTAATCAACGGATGCACAATCCGACTGGGCGGCACTCTCCTTAGTCTCATTCCGACCAACCCAACAATACCCACTTGTACTCCCGAGGCTAGGGCTGAAATCCACAAACCGACCGGAATAAAGGAAAACAGGACGATTAGAGCGAAGACTATGAGTAACAGAGGAAAAAACAAAACCAGCAATTCCATGCTTGACCCTCCTTGCGAGTTTCTAGGCTTTTTTCACCAATATGCGCTGCCCTTCCACTTGAATCACAATAACATCTGTGCCCGAAGCTACGTACTCTCCTTCGGTAACCACTGCCCAGCGCTTTCCTGCCAACTGGGCGGTGCCAGCCGGCCGCAGAGGCGTTAAAGCAACACCGGTGGTCCCCAGCAATTGATTAAAATCTTGCGCAGCCGAGCCGGACAAACGCTCCTCTAAAATAAGATCCGACGGTTTTCGACGGCGAATAAAGAAAAGAATAGCAAATATACCCACAACGACCAAAAACAAAGCTGTAACAAAAGCGATGGTACCGGAAATGCCCGGTGCGGCCATAACTATTCCTAACCCTACTACTATCACCACTAGACCGGTCACTCCAAACAAACCAAAACCCGGTATGACCAAAATCTCTAGCGCCAAAAGAACAGCACCGACAAAAAGCAGGACCACGGCCAGTGTGAGCACTTTGAATTCCTCCCCCAAAGTGTATCAAAGACCCAGCCTTCATCGGACTGGGTCTTTTCTTCTCAGTGTTCCAGCAGTTCGCGAACAATCTTGTTAACCGTACGGCCATCAGCTCGGCCTCGGGTCTTCGGGATGATTGCGCCCATCACTTTGCCAAGATCCCTCTGGCCAGTAGCTCCAACTTCCTCAATAGTCTCCTGAGCCAGCCGGCGTATCTCATCCTCGGACAACGGTTTCGGTAGATATTCGCTTAGAATTCTGATCTCTTCTTCCAACTTAGCCACGAGATCAGCGCGGCCTCCCCGGGCAAACTCCGGAATGCTGTCTCGGCGCTCTTTGAGCTCCTTGGCCAATACCTCAAGAACTTCATCGTCGCTAAGCGGACGTCTTTTGGCAATCTCCGAATTCTTGATGGCCGCTCGAACCATGCGAATGGTGCTCAGGCGTAATTTCCCTTCTTCCCGAGCCTTCATAGCAGTCTTCATATCCGCAACCAGCTGCTCCTCAATAGTCACGCCCGGCAGCCTCCTAACGAAACCTTCTTCTGTTTCTCTTCCGTGCCGCTTCCGACTTTTTTTTGCGTTTTACGCTGGGCTTGTCATAATGTTCCCGTCTACGAATTTCAGACAAAACCCCTGACCGTTGGCACTGCCGCTTAAATCTGCGCAGCGCATTGTCGAGGGATTCGTTTTTTCCGATTCTAATCTCAGGCACTCGCCTCTCCCTCCCTCCGCCACGGTCGTGAAGCCGGGGTTTGAAGCTGGAATACAAGCACAAACACATTATATACCACGCTGAAAATTAGTGTCAAGCTTAGCCTGGCGGCCAATTAAGGAAACGGCCTCCCAAGACATGGAAATGGAGATGAGGCACCGTTTGCCCACCATCGTCGCCGGTGTTAACAACTACCCGAAATCCGCCCCGGTCAATACCTAGCTCACGGGTAAGCTTAACAATTACCTGTTGTACGGCCGGCAGCAGCTCTAGGTCGGCAGCAGCCAGCGACGACAGATCAGGGATATGTTTTTTGGGTACGACCAGAAAGTGCACCGGCGCCTGGGGGTTAATATCGTTGAAAGCCACTAGTCCTTCGTCTTGAAACAAAAAGTCAGTTGGAATTTCGCCGGCAGCAATCCGGCAAAAAATGCACTCCGCCATGGATTCACCCCCTTCTGTGGTACTGGTTCGCGTTTAGCGGGTAAAATCCTCCTTCAGCTCCCCGTGAACATAATCTTCGGCTGCTGCCGTTACAGTAACCGGCACAATTTGGTTGATTAGGCTGTCGTCACCGGGAAAGCGCACTCGAACATAATTATCACTGTAACCGGCCAGCAGGCCTTCTTCGTGCTCTTGTTCCACCAGCACAGCCAACTCTCGGCCCAAGTGTTGCTGATGAAAGTTCAAGGCCAAGCGGTGGCCCAAGGAAATTAGGCGCTGACTCCGATCTTCCTTCACCCAACTGGGTACCTGCTCCGGGAAGCCGGCCGCCGGTGTCCCCGGGCGCGGCGAGTAAGGGAATACGTGTAACCGGCTAAAAGCAGCCGCTTCCACCACCTGAACAGTGGAAGCAAAATCTTCCTCCGTTTCGCCGGGAAAACCCACCATAATATCGGTGGTAAGGCCAACATCAGGCACAGCTTGCCGAACTGCCCTTACCAGCTCCAGGTATTCCTCGGCTGTATAAGGACGACGCATCCGTTCTAGAATTCTGGTGGAACCGCTCTGCAGGGGGATATGTAAATGTGGACAAATCTTGGAACTGGCGGCTACCAGTTGCACAATCTCCGGTATAACCTCAGCCGGATCCAACGAACTGAGACGAATGCGTTCCAGCCCCGGAACCTTTTCCAGCAGCTTCAGCGGAGCCGTAAGATCGATTGGCGGCGAAAAGTCACTGCCGTACAGACCCAGATGAATACCGGTGAGAACAATCTCTTTGTATCCTTGCCTTACCAACTCCTCAGCCGCCCTTACTACCTGCTGCAAGGGGCGACTTCTTACCGGACCGCGGGCATAAGGAATAATACAATAGCTGCAAAACTGGTTACAGCCATCTTGGATCTTGAGGAAAGCTCGAGTATGGGTCGAGTAATCGGGTGGTAGCTCTTCAAACTTCCTTTCTTGCCGCACCGGTACTACTTTCTGTACCCGGTGTTTGGTTCGTTCGGCCTCTTCTACTAAGTCCACCACCTGGGATCGTTCAGCCGTGCCGATAATAACATCCACCTCGGGCAGCTCCTGTACTTTGTCGACTGCCACCTGGGGCCAACATCCTACCACCGCCACAATGGCTTTTGGGTCACGCCGGCCGGCCCGGCGAACCATCTGCCTGGACTTTCGGTCGGCTGTGCCGGTCACGGTACAAGTATTGATCACATATACATCTGCCGGCTCCTCAAACCCCACTACTTCGTACCCACGGTTACGAAATAGCTCTTTCATGGCTTCGGTTTCTGATTGATTCACTTTGCAGCCCAAGGTGCTAAACGCAACCCGTCTCATTAATAGCTTACCTACTTTCTGCCCCAAGAATAGCTTTTGGTAAAAGTATACCACGTCTTGGCACGGGCCTACTCCCCGACTCAGGTCTAAGTCGACTATTCTAGGGCTCGATGGTTAGAACCGCGTCATGGGGTTTATATGTGTTACGGGGTTATCCTTAACGCGGAGCTAAAGCGCTTATTCAAAAGAGCGCAGACGAGCGAGGATAGGGCGGAGCGGTTAGGTGACATAGGCGTCCACCTTGTTGTTTGCTCTTATCAGCAGGAGGTTCAGAATGTAGCTACGGCTCCAGTTCATCGAATTCATATAAGATAGCCGTTAGCGCTACCAGCCCCGCCGTTTCGGTACGAAGAATCCGCGGCCCTAGGCTTACCGACCGGGCACCGTGTTCCCTGGCCGTGTGAACTTCGGCCAAAGTAAAGCCACCTTCCGGGCCCACTAGCACCAACAGGTTTTCTAACGGTTGCCGGCGTAGCTGTTGCAGAGCTCGTTTAAGATCGGTGCTGCCCTCTTCCTCCCAACAAAGGAGCACCGCATCAAAAGCATTAAAACGAGCCGGCAAATCGCGAAAAGCGCATGCAGGCTCCACCACCGGCACCACCGCCCGGCCACATTGTTTGGCCGCTTCTCGGGCCGCCCGGCGCAAGCGGTCTTCCCTGGTACTCTTTCGGGATAATTTCACCACGGAGCGTTCACAAGCTACCGGAATCACCGCCTGAACGCCAATTTCGGTAGCCTTTTGGACTACCAGTTCGTTTTTTTCTCTTTTGGCCAAGCCTTGAGCTAACGTAACCTTAAGCTTAGGCTCTTTGAGTACATCTATCTCGGCCACCACTTGTCCCCAAACCCTACCGCTAGTTTCAACTGTGAGTTGTACCTGATATTCATGCCCCCGACCGTTGAACACACGCACCATCGTTCCTGACTCCAAGCGCAGGACTTTCCTTAGATGGTAGGCTTCTTCTGTAGCCAAAAACACTTTCCCGTCTCTAAACTGCTCCGGCCCAGCAAAGAAGCGATACATCTACGCTTCCTCCCAGCCGGCAGCAAAAGCCACCCACTCTTCTTGTCCCATGATCTCCAGCAGCTTCAAGCCCTTATTGGTTAGAGCCTCTTTAATATCATCGAATTGTGACTCGATAACACCGCTGCCGACGAAGGCTCCTTGAGCACCCAGATGAAGGGGCAAATCGTCGATTAACAGCAACAGGACATCGGCGGTAATATTCGCTACCACTAAGTCCGCCCGGCCTGAAAGTTCTTCGAATAGGTCTCCGGGCAAAACCGTCACCTTATTAATCACATGATTGCGCTGACAATTTTCCCAAGCGGCTTCCAGTGCCACCGGATCCACATCTACCGCTGCTACTTCAGCCGCTCCCAGTTTGGCGGCAGCTATGGACAAAATTCCTGAGCCTGTCCCGATATCGAAGACTTTGGCTCCTGGCTGGAGGTAACGCTCCAACAACGTCAACGCCATCACGGTGGTGGGATGATTGCCGGTACCGAAAGCCAGACCCGGATCGAGCTCAATGACAATCTCGTTCGCTGCTGTCCCGCATTCTTCCCAAGCCGGTTTGATGACTATATGTTCCCCCACGCGAAAAGGTTTGTAGTACGTTTTCCACGCTGTGGCCCATTCTTCCTCAGCCACTTCTTGCAGTGATATTTCGCCCGGTACCGCCAGCAATTTTAGCACCCGATTAAGTTCTCTTTGCAGCGCTTTGATTCGAGCTTCCAATTTAACATTTACCGGTAAGTATGCTTTCACCGTCACGTTGCCGTTCAGTGGCGCAGCCTTCAGCAGCTCGCTCACACCGAGCTCATCCGCCCGCGCCACCAGCTGGGCTGGGTCCTCGATGACTACCCCGCCGGCTCCGGCTTCATGCAGGATATTGGCCACTGCTTCCACCGCTTCTTGGGCCGTCTGAATGCTGATCTCTGCCCATCCTCTCATCGAGGGCCCTCCCTTCTCTACCACCACTACTTACCCAGTGCATCACGCATCTTCTTGAAAAAACCCTTCTCTTCCCGGCCTTGAGTCTCAGTTCCTAAAGTCTGAGCCAACTCTTCAAACAGCTCACGCTGTTTTGGGGTCAGGCTCACCGGCGTACGCACAAGCACAGTTACTATTAGATCACCGCGACCGTGCCCGCGCAAGAAGGGCATCCCTCTCCCCCGCAGGCGAAAACGAGAACCGCTTTGAGTTCCTTCCGGAATGGTGAGCTTGGCCGACCCAGCCAAGATCGGTACATCCACTTCCGCTCCCAAAACTGCCTGAGCGATATTGATCTCGATCTTAGTATAAAGATTATCCCGCTCCCGTTCAAAGACTTTATGTGGTTTCACCGTAATAAAAACATACAAATCCCCCGATGGACCACCGCGCACGCCCGGGCCGCCTTCTCCGGCCAACCGCAAGCGAGCACCTGTATCGACTCCAGCCGGTACCCGAACATGAATACGTCGGGCTCGACGAACACGGCCACTGCCACCACAATCCTTACACGGTTCAGCAATAACCCGACCGGTGCCACCACAGCGCAAACAAGCACTAACGTTCACCATCCGACCAAAGGGAGTCGCCCGTTCTTGCCTAAGCTCTCCGGTCCCGCCACAACTGGGGCAGGTGCTGGGTGAAGTCCCAGGGGCTGCGCCGCTGCCAGCACAGGTTGCACACATTTCCTCCCGAAATACATTTATATCCCGTTCGATCCCGGTGGCAGCTTCTTCCAGCGTGATTTCCAAATCATACTGCAGATCGGCTCCGCGCTCCGGCCCGGTTCGTCGGGCTCTCTGGCCGCGACTGCCGCTGAACATATCGAAAATATCGCCGAAGATGTCAAAGCCAAAATCGCCAAAACCACCGGAACCCCCCTGACCGCCAAAGGCCGCTGCATCGAAGGCAGCATGGCCAAACTGGTCATACTGCGCCTTCTTCTGACTGTCGCTTAGTACTTCATAGGCTTCGTTAAGCTCTTTGAACTTCTCTTCTGCCGTTGGGTCGCCAGGGTTTACATCAGGGTGATATCTGCGAGCCAATTTCCGGTAGGCTTTCTTGATTTCCTCCTGGCTGGCCGTGCGCGGCACGCCCAGTACTTCGTAATAATCGCGTTTATCGGCCAACCTTATCACCCTCCGCCTTCATGCCCTTTACTTCTTGTCATCCTCTACCTTGTAGTCAGCATCTACCACATTGTCATCAGTTTTCGTCTCCGAACCGGGATCACCGGTCTGTTGGCCGCTAGCCTCCTGGGACTTAGCATAAAGGGCAGAGCTTATGGCATAAAGGGCTTCGGAGAGCTTCTCGCTGGCTTTCTTCAGCACCTCTGGGTCGTCGCTCTTTAGCTTCTCTTTCAGTTCTGCTGTCGCTTCTTTAGCCGTATCGATCAATCCCTTATCCACCTTACCTTCCGCCTCTTTGACCGTCTTCTCGGCACTGTATACTAAGGCATCGGCCTGATTCCTGGCCTCAATAGCTTGGCGACGCTCTTCGTCTTCGGCGGCATGAAGATCCGCCTCTTTACGCATCCGCTCGATCTCTTCATCACTGAGGCCGCTGGAGGATTTGATGGTGATGGATTGTTCTTTGCCTGTGCCCAAGTCCTTGGCCGAGACATGCACAATACCGTTGGCATCGATATCAAACGTGACTTCAATCTTAGGCACACCTCGAGGTGCCGGCGGAATTCCAGTCAGTTCGAACCGGCCTAGAGTCTTGTTATTTGCCGCCATAGCTCGCTCGCCCTGCAAAACATGAATCTCCACCCCGGTTTGGCCGTCGGCAGCAGTGGAGAATATTTGGCTCTTGGCAGTGGGAATAGTGGTGTTGCGCTCGATAATCTTGGTGAACACTCCACCTAGGGTTTCGATCCCTAACGAGAGCGGGGTCACATCCAGCAGCAGTACATCTTTGACCTCGCCGGCCAACACACCGGCCTGGATGGCAGCCCCCATGGCTACACATTCGTCCGGGTTAATACCCTTGTGTGGTTCCTTGCCGAAATAGCCGGTAATAGCCTCTTGTACAGCTGGAATTCGGGTGGAACCGCCGACCAGCAAAATCTTGTCCACATCTACTGGCTTCAAACCGGCGTCAGCCAGCGCCTGCCGGGTGGGGCCCATGCTGGCCTCGACTAAATCGCGGGTAAGTTCTTCAAATTTGGCTCTGGTCAACGATATCTCCAGGTGCCTGGGTCCGCTGGCATCAGCAGTGATAAAAGGCAGATTTATTGTGGTGCTCAGTAGGCTGGATAACTCGATCTTAGCCTTTTCAGCCGCTTCTTTGAGCCGCTGCAGGGCCATCTTGTCTTGTGTAAGATCGATTCCTTGCTCCTTCTTAAATTCAGCGGCCACATAGTCTATGATCCGTTGGTCGAAATCGTCACCACCCAGCTTGGTGTTTCCGCTGGTGGCTTTAACTTCGAATACCCCGTCACCCAGTTCCAGCAAAGAAACGTCGAAAGTCCCTCCGCCTAAGTCAAAGACCAGTATCGTCTGATCCTGACCCTTGTCTAAGCCATAGGCCAAAGCAGCGGCTGTAGGCTCGTTGATAATTCGCAGGACTTCCAAGCCGGCAATTACTCCGGCATCTTTTGTGGCCTGCCTTTGGCTGTCACTGAAATAAGCCGGCACCGTAATAACAGCCTGATTTACTTTTTCTCCCAAGTAAGCTTCGGCATCATTCTTTAGTTTCTGTAAAACCATGGCCGAAATTTCTTGAGGAGTGTACCCCTTATCGTCAATACGTGATCTATGATTAGAACCCATTTGCCGTTTTACCGATAGCACCGTGCGTTCGGGGTTGGTTATGGCCTGACGCCGGGCCACCTGGCCTACCATCCGTTCCCCATCCTTGGAAAAAGCAACTACTGAGGGGGTAAGCCGGCTTCCTTCGGCATTAGTTATAATAATCGGCTCCCCACCTTCCATAACTGCAACCACAGAATTAGTTGTGCCCAAATCAATGCCAATGACTTTTGCCATCCTATTGCTCTACCTCCTTGGTACCGGCTGTATCAATTGTGTCGGCTTCATTTGCCATACCGCCAGCTTCGCTATTGCCCTCTGTTGTATCTGGCCGCGGTCCCACTTTTACCAATGTGGGTCTCAGTACGCGGTCGTGATAACGCCACCCGCGCAACAATTCTTCCACCACCACTTCCGCTTCGCCCTCAGCACGAATTAGAGCTTCTTGGTGCTTAGGCTCAAAAGGCTGCCCTAGAGCGGGATCCAAGGGAGTAACCCCTTCCTTTTCCAACAAGGTCAAGAATTGCTTCAGCACCTGACCTACTCCTTCTAGCAGCGGCTTAGCCGATTCAATATCTTTACCAGCTTCGAGGGCTCGCTCTAAATTATCCACTACCGGTAACAGATTATGCAGCAACTGTTCATTAGCAAACTTTATCTGCTCAATCCGTTCGCGCTCCATGCGACGGCGGAAGTTAACAAAGTCGGCCTGCAACCGGGTAAGTTGAGCCTGATATTTGGCTGCCTTCTCCTCAGCCGCTTCCAGTCTGGCCCCAAGATCGTCGTCTGCAGTTGTATCCGCCCCACCGTTATCCCTTCTCCTATCTTCGGCTAAGGCATCCGCTTCAGGGGAAGGGGCTGAAGACATGGCGTTACTATGATCGAACCTGGTCTCCTCTGGATGCTCCTCTATCACTAACTCATCACCTCAAAAGCTAAAAATCCAACGCTGCTGCTCCATCCCTGCCTTGGTCAACACTGCCGGGAGGGCTAATGGGATCTTTGCGCTTAATAATAGTATCGATACGCAGGATGGCTTCGGCCACTTCCCCAGCAGCCTTAAGCGCATAAGTCTTCACTAAAGCCGGATCTGAGACCCCTAACTCAACTACCGAAGCCACTTTCCCATCTTCACAGTTGATGCCCAAGTCATCGGTTTCGGTATTAAGTTGAGCAGCCCATACCTCCTCTACTTTCTCTAATGGATTAAAACCGGCGTTAGCCGCAATCTGGGCTAGAGGGCGCTTCAAGGCTTCTATCACGGCATCCGCACCGTAAGCACTCATGCCCCTCATTTCCTGGCGGCTAGACGCCAATTCACGTGCCACTGCAACCTCTACTGTACCGCCGCCGGGAACAACTCCTCCCCTGACTGCCGCTTGCAGTGATGAAGCCGCGTCACGGGCAATACGTTGCCGTTCCCCTACCACTTCCTCCGTAGCTGCCCCGACCAGAACAGTAGCTATAGGTTTCCCTTTACCGCCTAGAATTCGCACCTGCCCCAACTTCTCATCCTCATAGACATTACTTACAAAACCCAAATAGGTCTCCAGCTCTGTCGTCGGTTTCTTTAGCGCTGCCCGCTTGAGCAACCGGGCCCCGGTATGTTCAGCTGCCGAGCGTAAAGAATCGCTAGCTAGACGATCTACAACAAAAACACCGGCATCGGTGAGTACTTCCTCAGCAATATTATGAACCGAACGGCTAACAAGTACTAACCCGACGCCTAAATCCACCAGCTTGCTCAAGTTCCGGCGGAATTCTTCTTGCAGCTCCAGGTATTTGCTAAAACCAGTTTCTGTACCCAAAGCTTCTTCTTCGATCTCCTCGGGATCTAAAGCATCATCTAGTACCAACACTTTTACATTGTCTTTTTTCTCCGGCATCTGGCAGCTAAGCCGCTCGCGGCTTAAGACCAGCCCCATGAATACTTCGTTGTCGGCTCCTTCCTGCGCCATGATAGTATCCGCTAAACGAAAGTTTTCGTCACGGATTTTTTCCTCGCCCACAAGCCGGGCAGCCTGTACCACCAACTCAGCAATGTCTTTGTTCTCTCTGCCAGCAATATAGGCAATGCGTTCCAGCACAGGAGCATCCATGCTTTCCACCGAGCGGGCATGTTGCTTAATAATCTTAAGGGCTCGCTCAATACCGTAGCGTATTCCCTCAATCACTCGTACCACTGGAACGCCCCGCACCACATGATTTACTCCTTCGCTTACCAGGGCTTTGGCCAAAATCGTGCAGGTGGTGGTGCCGTCGCCAATTTCATCCTGTTGGGCTCGAGCCACATTAATCAGCATCCGAGCAGCCGGATGATTGACATCCATTTGCTCTAGAATAGTAACCCCATCGTTGGTGATGGTAACTTCACCAAATCGATCTACCAGCATGGTGTCCAACCCTTTTGGCCCCATGGTGCCTTCTACTGCTGCGGTAATGGCCCGAATAGCATTGGCGTTGGAAATCAGAGCGGCCAAGCGCTCGTCCACTTCAGCCCCCCCGGCTCCTGGCTTCATTCACATCTACTCCTTTCAAAGCGACTTTTAGGGATTTTAGAATGCCTCCTCACTCTGCCGATCACTATTTTGGCCAGAAAAAGCTTCTTCAAGACAGCTAGCCATATGTTCTAGCACCGAGATCACATGAGCGTAATCCATCCGAGTTGGGCCCAAAACCGCTACCGTTCCGGCCAATTTTCCATTAACTGTATAGGTGGACGATACCACGGTGCAGTTTTGCATCACCGGTAATCTGTTTTCCCTGCCGATGGTTACAGTAATTCCCGGTTCCCGTTGCAACAGTTGGAGCAACAACGTCTCCTCCTCCAACAGGGCCAAGAGGTGACGCACCTTCTCCAAATCCTGGAATTCCGGCTGCGTCAGGATGTTGTGGGCACCACCGGTGTAGACCCGACTGCGACCACCGGACTTAAGCCAGCCCATAAGTGCCCCGGCGATCTGGCTTAGCAGCACATAGCTTTGCCGATAGTCTTCCAACAGCTCCGAGTAAACCTGATCTAGCAGTTGGCTGGTAATTTCTTCTATGGGTCTACCAGCCAAACGGTGGGTGAAGTAAGCGGCTAAGCCCTCGATATCTTTAGGCTCAACCTCAGGTGGTAGTACTAGTACCCGATTTTCCACCTGACCGTTTTCGGTAAACAGTAGAGCTAAAGCCAGCCGATGACTCAGATGGACCAATTTAATCGCCGCTAACCGACCGGTATGAATGCGCGGGCTAGTAATTAGGCCCACGTAATTGGAAAGCTGAGACAGCAACCTGGAAGCAGTCGTCAAGACCATATCTGCTTCCTGAGACCTGGGATATGCTAATTGATTTAATAGACTCTGTTCTGAACTGGTTAACTCGTCTTGCTCCATTAGGTGGTCAACGTAAAAGCGGTACCCGTAGTCGGACGGAACCCGACCAGCAGATACATGCGGTTGTTCTAAATATCCCATTTCTTCCAAATCGGCCATCTCGTTTCTAATTGTCGCCGTACTGACACCAAGGTTGTGGCGGCGGACAAGAGTGCGTGACCCAACCGGTTCGGCGGTGTTTACGTAATCTGATACAACGGCTTTCAATACTTTTCGCTTACGTTCGCTCAACACTTTCCCCACCCCCTTAGCTTATCTTCGTTAGCACTCTCATGCTGAGAGTGCTAATCGACCCCTCATCACGATAACACCAATATCCGGCCTTGTCAAGAAGGGCTGTTCGGTAAGAAAACCATAGCCACTTGATTAGCTAACAACCAGCCTTTTGGGGTCAGGCGCAGACTTTCTTGATCCAGTTCTACCAAACCATATTCCAGCAGCCAGCGGATACCAGTCGGATAAACTTCATCTACGTCTTGACCGAATCGGTCTCGAAAACGCGAGCGTGACAGACCTTCCTTTAGCCTCAAAGCCAGAATTACCGTCTCGGCTTGAGCCAATTCCACTGTTGTCTGTTCCCGGTCCCCGATGGGACACTGTCCTTTCTTGAGCAGCTGAACATACCGGGGCACATCGTTCACATTGGTGCGCCGTTCGTTATTTAAGTACGACACGGCTGCCGCTCCCAACCCCAAGTACGGTTCGTTGTGCCAATAAACCAGATTATGCTTACAAGCAAACCCAGGTCGAGCAAAGTTGGAGATCTCATACTGTAACAGCCCGGCTCCCTGAAGCAGCCCTTGCGCCTCTTGATACTGGGCCAGATCCAACTCCTCAGCACAGGGCGTTATTCCCCGCCTAGCAAACTCAGTTCCTTCTTCAATCATCAGGCTATAGGTGGAGACGTGATCGGGTGCTAGTGCCAACGCTTCGCTAAGCGTCTGGCGCCAAAGAGGTAAGCTTTGACCTGGGACCGCATAGATAAGGTCCAAGCTCAAGTTATCAAAACCCGCTCGCCGGGCCTGCTGCCAGGCCTGCCTTGCTTCGTCGGCAGTGTGGATCCGGCCCAGGTACCGGAGCAGATTGTCATCGAAGCTTTGCACTCCCAAGCTCAACCGGTTGACTCCGAACTGGCGCAGTAGGTGTAGCTTCTCTTGGCTGATGGTGCCGGGGTTAGCTTCTACTGTCCATTCAGCGCCAGCTGTTCCAGGAAAGGTAGCAATCACCTGGAGCAATTGCTTTAGCTCTTTCGGCGTCAACACTGTCGGCGTACCCCCACCCACGTAAATTGAAGCCACCTCCTGGCCGCGGGGCCAGGAGGTGAGATAAAGCTGAGCTTCCCGCCTTAACGCCCACAAATACTGATTAGCCAGATCAGTGGAATAAGGCTGTGAGACAAAGTCACAGTAGTAGCATTTTCGTACACAAAAAGGAACGTGGATGTAAAGTGCCGGTCCCGGAGCCATTATTTCACCTTCAACACAGCCATGAAGGCTTCCTGGGGAATTTCTACATTACCGACCTGTTTCATGCGTTTTTTGCCTTCTCTTTGTTTCTCTAACAGTTTGCGCTTACGGGTGATATCGCCACCGTAGCACTTGGCCAAAACGTCTTTACGCAGCGCTTTTACTGTCTCGCGGGCAATAATCTGGCTTCCTATGGCTGCCTGAATCGGTACATCAAACAACTGACGAGGTATCAGGCTTCGTAGTTTTTCCACCAGTTTCCGCCCTTGGTACTTAATTCGGTCGCGATGGACAATAATAGACAGAGCATCCACCGGCTCGCCGTTGATTAAGATATCCAGCTTTACCAAATCGCCGGGCTGATGACCTAAATACTCGTAATCCAAAGAGGCATAGCCGCGGGTACGAGACTTGAGCAAGTCAAAGAAGTCAAAGATGATCTCGGACAAAGGTAAGTCGTACGTAATCATAACCCGGGACTCGTCTAAGTACTCCATGTTGTGGTATTGGCCTCGTTTCTCCTGAGCCAGCTCCATCACTGCACCGATGAACTCACTGGGGACAATGATCGTGGCCCGGACAAACGGCTCGGCCAGGCTTTCAATTTCGGTTGGAAGTGGCAGCTTCGCCGGGCTGTCCACTGCCAAAACCTGTCCGTCCGTCCTGGTTACCTCATAAACAACGTTCGGTGCCGTAGCGATAATGTGAGCGTCAAATTCGCGTTCCAATCGTTCCTGAACAATCTCCATATGAAGCAGCCCCAAGAAACCGCAGCGAAAGCCAAAACCCAATGCCACCGATGTCTCCGGTTCGAAGACTAAAGCGGCATCATTCAGCTGCAGTTTCTCTAAGGATTCCCGCAGCAGGTTGTAGTCGTTGGCTTCTTGCGGGTATAAGCCACAGTATACCATCGGACGCAAATGTCGGTAGCCTGGAAGAGGCTTGGCAACGCTGTGGTCGGGGTCGGTGACGGTGTCACCTACGCGAGCGTCGTGGATATCCTTAATACCGGCAGTCAAATAACCCACCTCGCCGGGTCCCAGTACCGGCACCGGAACAAGATTGCGGCCAAACACTCCCACTTCATCCACTTCATATTCCTTCCCGGTGGCCAACAATCGGATCTCTTGCCCGGTCCTAATGCTCCCCTGCATAACGCGGACATAAGCAATGACACCGCGGTAAGGGTCGAATTTAGAATCAAAAATCAGTGCCGCCAACGGCTCCGCTGCTTTTCCTTGGGGCGGAGAAATCCTCTGGGCAATAGCCTCTAAGATCTCCGGCACCCCTTGGCCGGTCTTAGCACTACAAAGCACCGCCAGTTCACCGTCCAGCCCCAGCACATCTTCTAATTCTTTTTTAACCATATTTGGGTTGGCCGAGGGTAAGTCGATCTTGTTAATAACGGGAATGATGGTTAGATCATGCTCCAGGGCCAAATAAGCATTGGCTAAGGTTTGAGCCTCGATTCCTTGGGTGGCGTCAACTACCAACAAAGCCCCCTCACAGGCGGCCAAACTGCGTGAGACTTCATAGCTAAAATCTACGTGACCGGGCGTATCGATCAGGTTGTATTGGTATTCGTGGCCATCACGGCCACAATAGGTTAGCCGTACCGGTGTGAGTTTAATGGTGATGCCCCGCTCTCGCTCCAGATCCATCTGATCGAGTACCTGATCCTGCATCTCGCGAGCCGAAAAGGCCCCGGTCTGTTCTAGTATTCTATCAGCCAACGTAGACTTACCATGATCTATGTGGGCGATGATGCAAAAATTTCGGATATAAGCTGTATCGGTCATGGGTTCCCGCCTTCCTCTGGGCTTACTATCGAAAATTATATCATTTAGCCCAGTGGGCGGCAACCGGAACCCGATTCTAGCTGCCTGGTTGACTCTGAAACCAAGCTGCCAAGGCATCAGCCAGATAATCGGCAGCTAACATCGCTTCCTCCAAACTGTTTTGGTCGCCGCCGATTTCAATTAAGATAAGACGAGGGTGTAACTGCTGATTGAAACGAGCTGTGTCAATCTTGATCCCACGGGACAATCCCGGATACAAAGCCTCCAGTTGTCCCTGCAGTTCCAGAGCAAAAGCATGGTTTTCCGGCCAGCTTGGATGGGCCAATCCTAATCGATCGGTGCCAACTATAATATAGATGCGGCCTACTTGTTGGCCGTGGATTTCGGTTGTGGTCATGGTGCGAGACTTGACACTATCTTTGTTGGGGGCATCACGGTGAATATCTAGAATTACTTGCAGTTTGGGCTGCTCTTTTAGGAGTCTGGCCACTGTATCGGCAGAACGCAAATAAGCCTCGCGAAACACATCAGCGTCATGCAAGGTGATATCATGAATACAGGGGATGCCGTGCTTTTCCTCCAGTTGTTGCACCAATTCACGGCCAACAGCCACTATACCTGCCTCCCGCCCATAGGTGTGAGTGCTGCCGGCCGTGGGCACATAATCCTCTGAGGTATGAGTATGATATACCGCCACTCGCGCCGGTCCCTCCGGCTTTAGCACTGGCTGCAGCGGCTGGGGCAAGGGCTGCGGTGACACTACCTGAGGCCCATTGGGGTTAACCGGAGCCGTCTCCAACCTAGGGGGCTCATGGAATCGGTCGCCTCCACGCGCCGCCAACTGGAACCAGCCGAGCTCGTTCTGAACCAGGCCCAGAGGCTGTAAACTCAGCTTGAGTTTACTTGAGCTCTGGCTGAGCCAGGGAAACAAATCACTGGCACCCGCTGTATGGCCTATTTCAGCCGGCCGGTACCGGCTCGACAGCGGCAACCCTTGACTGAAAACCTGAACAAAATCCACCTCATAAAGCTCCAGTACCCGGCGGAACAATCCTTGTCCAGTAAAACCTTGGCCCCCATCGGTAAACACAGGCACCGCGGCCACAGGTAGGCTTAGTCGCGGCCACCCGGCCGCGGCCAAGCTGACCAAACAAAAGCAGGTGGCCACCAGCAAAACGCCTTTTATAAAGGGCAGGCCGAGTCGCCACCGTCGATAAATAACCTGCCAGCGCACCAGCTTCACCTCTTCATTTCGCTTCCGGCATAACAGCTTGAGCCCGGTCGTAATCTTTCGCTGACAACCGGTCAAGAAGCGTCTTAACTCAACATACTAGAAACGTATTCGAGCCTAGACCGGTTTAGACCCCAGCCCGTTGGCTTGCTCTGCCTGGCTAGCACCCACAGTGTCTATTCAGGGGTGTATGGCGTTATTGAATTTCAAGCTATGCCGGTAGCACAGCAGGTGGACCGATTACCCGTCATTTCGAAGGAGCAAAGTGACAACGAAGAAGAGTTTTTGTGACAATGGTGTGAAGAGGCACTTGTTCGATACCCTTGTACCCGCTTCCTTGACTTTGCGATTACCCCTGAATAGACATCCGCCCACAAGGGAAGGGCTGAGCTGACGCACTTCTTGCTTTTCCTAGGGGCCCATGGTACAATGTGCTAGTGAGTTTACCCGTCCGGTACAGCCAAGGTGGGGAGGTGAAGCAATGGCGAACATTAAATCCGCCCGTAAACGCGTTCTTAGCAGCGAAAAACGGCGCTTACACAACACGATAATTAAGTCTCGTATACGCACCGCTATCCGGCGCTTCGATGAAGCCCTGGCTGCCAATGAATCCGAACAGGTAGAGCAGCGGTTGGACAATGCCTTCAGCATTATTGACAAGGCGGCGGCCAAAGGTGTGATTCATAAGAATAAGGCAGCCCACCAAAAGGCACAACTTTCACGTAAACTAAATGCTATGACCCAAGCGGCCGCAGAATAAAACCCCTTCCTTTCTCCACCATCAGGAGCTCAGGAAGGGGCTTCCTGTTATAACCCGCGCTTATTAAGATAGAATCACTTCCTCCAGTACCAGCTGAGCCGGCAAAGCGGTGCTTTTTAGTTTGAGATCGGCTGCAGCCAGCTTTCGAATCAGATCATATAGTTCGCCCCAGCCAAAACGTCGGCTTTGGGCCACGGCTTTCTGAGCTACAAACGGATGTACTTTCAGCGTTTTGGCCACATCCCGGCTCGCTGTCCCTTGTTCGAGAGCTGCTTTGGCTAATCCTACCACCCGGACTTGGTAAGCCAAGAGGCCAACCAAAGCTATCGGCTTCTCACCCTGTCTGAGCAGTTCCTCCAATACATACAACGCCTGTTCGCGGTTTTTGGCCAGTACGGCATCTGTTAAGGCAAATACCCGACTTTCTCTGGACTCTGGGACTAATAATTCAATCTCGCGCCGCCGGACGAGACCGGTGCCTTTGGTATAGGCCGCCAACTTTTGCAGTTCCAACTCCAGTTGGGCCAGACCCTGACCTGTACGCTGAATCAAATAAGAAAGGGCGCCCCCTTCCCAGCTCAGACCCAGCTCATTTCCTCGCTGTAAGATCCATTGCTCAAGCTCTCGTCCCCGCAGATACGGGAACTCCACCAGCTTCCCCATGCTAGCGGTAGCCTTGACTACTTTGGTTCTTTTGTCCACGCTGCCGTTAACACAAAGAACCAAACAAACAGCAGGCGAAAGAGCCGCAATTATAAGCGGTAGCTGCTCCCATAAAGTAGATCCGGCCGCCACTTTCCCGGCGGTCTTTTGGTTGTCGGTTCTCGGGTTTAAGCCCCGGACCACCACCAAGCGCCGTCCGGCTAGCCAGGGTGCTTGGGCCACGGCCGCAGCCAAAGTTGTGCTGTCGATATCGGCGGCTTCCAACTGTTCCATATTGAAATCCCGCAGTTCCCCTAACTCCAGCGCAGCCTCAATCTTGCTCACGGTCTGACTGATCAAATATGTCTCTTCTCCTGTCAAAAGGTAGCACGGTGCTACCTCTTTTTGCTCCAGTTGCTGCCATACTTCCTGCCACTTCACTTCTTATCCCCCCTGTTTTGAGCAAAAGTGGAAACCTCAAGTGTTTGTCCATCGCTCTCAACCCGAACTTGTCCATCTTCATCCGTGCGCAGAACAAGGGCACCGCCAGCCAGAAGACGCTCTAAAGTAGCCGGACTGGGATGACCGAAATTGTTCTTACCCACCGAAATTACCGCCAGTTCCGGTCTTAGCTGTTGGATAAACTCCTCCGTGGTGGCGGTGGCGGCTCCGTGATGAGCTACTTTGAGCACATTTACTGGGCCGGGAAGTCCTTGCTTCAATAAGTACTGTTCCGCCGGCTGTCCAGCGTCACCGGTGAACAAAAAACCGGACTGCCCGTAGCGCAGGTACAATACCAATGAATTATCGTTTTGAGTATCGTTAGAAACTATCGGATCCGGCGGAGGGCTGAGCACCATTACCTCTACGTGGGCGCCCAAATCCACCCTCAGACCGCTGGTACCGGTGTACAGAGGAACTCCCCGCCGCTCTAACTCCGCCCGAACAAAACCGGCTCCGGTACCCTCGAAGGTGGCCGGTGCAATTACTGCCCCCACCGGCATACTGCTGATAATGGCCGCAGCGCCGCCGGCGTGATCAGTATCGCCATGGGTCAAAAACACCAGTTCCAGCCGGTGGACACCCTGGGCCCGCAAATATGGGAGCAAAATGCTGTCCCCGGCGTCCCATACACCTTTGTCGGTACTTATCCGAGGGCCGGTGTCGATAAGGGCCGCCTGCCCGGAAGGCGAACGAATCAAGATGGCATCGCCCTGACCGACGGCAAGAAAATCTACCACTAATGCCTCTGGAACCGGACCAAACCAAGTAACAACCAGTAAAATCAACGTGGTGGCAATAAACAAGCCCCGGCGCAGCCTAACTCTGCCTGAGTTGGAACGAAGAAAATACGGGGCAGTAAAAACGGCTGAGTAATAGACCAGTAAGAAGGCGATCGGTGGCCTGCCTACATAGACAAACGCCCCCGGCCAGCAGGCAAACAGGCGAGCCAAGAAAGTAAGTACCACCAGGGCAGCCCCGGCCGCTCCAAGTATTAGCTTACCCACCGGCAAATAGATGCTTCCCAGTAGAAGGCCGGCCAGACCTAGGCTAAGGGCCAAACCAGCCACCGGAATAGCTACTACACTAGCCAAGAACCCGACTAAAGATACACCGCTGAAATAGTAGGCTGTAAGGGGCCAAGTACAAAGCTGAGCCGCCGCCGAAGCTATTAAAGGTGTACCCAGCCGCCGCCACCCCGGAGCAGATAGAGCTGTTTGCGAACCAAAATACAAGATACCCGCCGCAGCGGCAAAAGACAGTTGGAAGCCGGTGTCAAAGAGGTTCAGGGGATTTGCTGTTAGTAATATCAACGCCGCCGCCGCTAAAGCAACCAGAGAGTTTCGCGGCCGACCGGTGCTAAGTCCCAGTAGGCCCAACGTGAACATAATACCGGCCCGAACTGCCGACGGGGCAAAGCCTGTCCAAGCAGTATACAATAATACTGTCAAGCCGGCAAACACACTTTGAAGAAAAAACGGCAAGTGCAGCAGCCGCGCCAATCCCAGTGCTAGAGCTGCCACCATCCCCACATGGACGCCGGATACAGCCATTAAGTGCACTGTTCCACTGGCCGTAAAGAAGTTTACTGTTTCCGCGGAAACCAACTGGCGTTCTCCTAAAGTCAGCCCCTTAAGCAGCGCTGTCTCAGCAGGAGGCAAAATAGCGGCTACTTGAAAAAACCGCCGCCGGAGTTCAAAAATACGTCCCAAAATGGCAGGACCCTGGTCAGCGCTGATATACTGGATCGAATCCGGGGTGGACAGAGCCAGTTGGTAGAAGATACCGCGTCGTTCCAGATAAGCTCGGTAGTCAAATTGGCCGAAGTTGGATGCGCCCCGGGGTCGTACCAGTTTACCCCGAACTCGTACCAAGTCTCCGTAGCCATATGTCTCTTTTTCCAGCCTCAGATCTCGCAGCAACACCCGCCCTGTAGCCGGGTATAGTTGATCCTGGCCCACCAAGCGCACTGCCAATACATAAGTAGAACCCAATGACGTAGACTCCGCTTCGCTGACTACAGTCCCTTCTATAACTACTGTTTTGTCCGTGTACGGAGCTAACTCGTCCGTCCGCAGATCGGCCATACCCAGCCTTAGAGCACCGGCCAAAAAAGCCAGCAGCAAAATAGCAACGCTTGCTGCCTGGCGCTTACGTTGCCCAACGGTCCAAATGCCAATAATAACTAGGGCTGCTGTTGAAATTAGCCAGAAGTTGAAAGGGAGCTGACGGGAAACCAATATGCCCGCGGCAAAGGCCAAGGCAATAGCAATCAGGGCTGGCATAATGACGCTCCTTGTAGTTTTAGCTGGCAAATTTTCTCTTTCTTTCTATTTAATTCGACCCTAACTGTCTATTCCCTCTAATCGGGTCTTAGGATATGGCGCCAGTCTTTGGCCCTGCTCACACACGCCAAGAAGCACCGCCTCATTACCAAGTTCCCAAGCCGCAGACCATGCGTCCTGGCTGGGACGATATGCCGGCAATAAGTCCAGCTTGGCCGGCAAGGTCCCCGATCGGCTCAGATGCTGGGCCCACTCCACCGCGGCCTTGATCTCGTCGGCGGCCAGACGCCACCTAAATACCACCAATCCTTCCACTCGTGCCGGAAGCCCCGCTGATGGAGTCAACTTGGGCGGTATCAAGGCTACCTCGCCTAGACCCCTGTCGGTGGCAGGCAAGAGGCCGTGCTTGATTTGTTCCTGCCTGGCACGCACTGTCCGCAGCAACCAAGGTTCTGCCGGGGCCAGCAATGCTGCCTGCCCGGTAAAAAATTCTTTCACACCTCCATAGTCAGCTTGATCGATGTTTGGGGGTAAAAAATTATCAGCTTGAAGCTGTCGTAGGCGGGCCACCGCCGTGTCAGCAGCGCTTCGAGGCCAACTAAATTGCTCTGGGCCCAACGAGTCCGGTTGACGTGGAGCCAATGCAACTAACAGTCCTTGATAGTCCAGGCCGGCCAGGGCGTGCGGCTGTCCTTCAAGCTGAATCAACTCCCGCCCTAGGTGCAAGATATCAGCCCAGTCTATACCTTGTTCCTGCAACCCGGACCTGTTTACACCAACGGCCTGAAGCAAGTCTGTATTGGCCAAATACAGCTGTGGGGCCAGGAAACGAGGCCAAACAGCTGTCTTGTGTTCGAACTCTGGACCGCTCAGGGCCAGCGGTACAAAATCCAGGCGGGTTTCCTCCGGCAGATAGCTCGCCGGTAGTAATAAGTCGCGGGCGAAATCCAGGCCCTCTAGCGGCCCCAAGGAAAGGATATGGGGCACCTCCTGGCGACGGCGGATGGCTGCCGCCACTTGCTCACCATGGGTCCAGGGAAATAGCTTCAGTTCTACAGTGATATTAGGGAACTTTTGGTTGAATAATTCAATTTCCCGGACCAGTTCTTCCCGGTAGCTGGCACCGCCGGGCAGCGGTCGGTCAAAGTCCCAAAATACAACCGTGTATTTTTTGTCCGGTTGGACTTGAGCTTTGGGATCCAACTGCCCTTTAGGCTCGTAGCCCCACCAGAACCAGAGAAAAAGGCCCAGTACCCCGGCGATAATGACAGTCGCCACAACTTTCCACGCCCTGTTCTTCCTCAGGCTGGCTCCCTCCCATCCTAGCGTAAACCGAGAAGATAAAGCAGGTCCGCGGTCACTTTCCCGGTAACCTTCAGTCCGCGGTAATTCTGCCAGGCAGCTACCATCTGGGCCGTCTGGTCGCCGAACACACCGTCAGCCCGGCCCGGATCAAATCCCAACTGTCTTAGGCGCCACTGTAAGTAGACCACATCCTGCCCCACTGCTCCTACTTTAAAGTCCGAGTAGAGCGAACCAAGGGTCCTATGCTCCTTTAGTACCACCACTGTCCCGAGATCAACCCACTCGTACAATTCGGTTATGTCGTGGTTAAACATCCGTACACAGCCAGCACTGGCCATCTGCCCAATGGAGCTCGGGTTATTGGTACCATGGATACCATAGCTACCCCAGGGATTGGACAGGCGCAACCAGCGGACGCCGGTGGCACCATGCCAACCGGCCCGTTTTTCGCACACTACCCATTCCCCCACCGGGGTTGGCGATTCTGGGCGACCGATGGCGATGGGATAAAGCTTGTAAGGCACACCATCGCTGTACACTACCAGAGTGAGGGAATCAATATCTACCAGAATGCTGATTTCACCCCGGGGCGGCGGCACTGCCGCCCCCGCCGGCCGAATTTCGTACATAGCCAGTGCCTGCCAGGTGCTGTCATCCACGTTTCCGGTTGGGGGTAATCCCAGTGCCCCTTGCATTTTTCTTACTGCTTGGACCAAAGCGGATCCATACACACCGTCTCTGGAGCCAGAGTAAAACCCTAACCGAGCCAACCGCTCTTGAAGTTCCAGCACATCAGGCCCCTGAAGAGGCGGAGAACGAAGACCGAGTGTACGAACGCGGTCACATTTACATAAATTCACCTCTGCCGACGGTACTGCCAATACTATCTGGGTCGCCAGTAGCCATGTTACCAAGCAGCCGGCTGCCAGTCCTCGTCGCCGCCACATTTCCCGTCCCCCTATGGATCAGTCTGTTTACCAATACAATGTATGCTGCTTGACTGAGGCTTATGAGATTCGTTCATAGGCCCCCACAAACAACACGGCCCTGCTTCCAAGTGAAGCAAGGCCGTGTTTGACCGTTGGGTCGGCTTAATCGGGCCCCTGGAATCAACCACAATCTGACCCGGAGGGAAAGAAGAGTGCCAGCTCCCGAACGGCGCTTTCAGGCGAATCGGAACCATGCACAATGTTAGCCGTAAGCGAGGTGGCAAAATCGCCTCGAATTGTGCCGGGAGCAGCAGCCCTGGTGTCGCCAATCAGGTGACGTACTCTAAAGATGGCATCCTCACCAGCTATAATTGCCGCCACCACCGGACCGGAGGTAATAAACTCCACCAGCTCACGGAAAAAAGGACGGTTACGGTGCTCGGCGTAATGCTTTTCGGCCAGTTCACGGCTAAGACGGAGCATCTTCAGTCCGCATATCCTCAAGCCCTGACGTTCCAGCCGTCTCAATACTTCGCCACAAAGTCCCCGCTTCACGGCGTCAGGCTTTAGCAAGACCAGGGTCTTATCCAAACGGATTCTCTCCTTCCTGAGTCACGGCCACTTCATCCTGGCTTAGAAATCCCCGAAAAACACTACGCCCTAACTTTCTGTCCACTGCCGTCCACTCCTCGTTCAAGTTATCAGCCCGGTCCAGTAACCCCTGAAAGTGGTTAAGTTCAGAACTAAGATAATCGGCATGGTGAAGAGCAAAAGCATTGATAGTCTTGGGAGGCTGCGGTGAACCCCATTCTTCGATTCCATGGTGAGCTAAGATCATATGGAGCAGCTCTTGCTTTAAGGGAAGAGGGAATTCAAAATTCTGGGCCAGCCTTTCTTCTACTAGCCTAGCCCCCAAGACTAAGTGCCCAAATAACCTTCCTTCATCGGTAAAAGAAAACCCCAGACCCTCCCAGTTGTATTCAAGAATCTTGCCGCAGTCATGTAGAAGTGCCCCTGTAAGGAGCAGATCCCGATTTATGTACCGCGGATAATGAGCAGCGATAGTTTCAGCAAAAGCGAATGTCTCCAGGGTATGCTCCAGTAGTCCGCCTAGATAGGCATGGTGGATTGCTTTGGCCGCCGGCGCTTGAACAAAGGCTCGATAGAAATCCGCGTCGCCAAACATGCTGTTTAGCAACTGAGAGAGCGGCCCGGATTGGATTTGTTCTATGGCTGCTTGTAACTTTTTCTCCATCAGTGGGTGTGGTTGGGGTGAACTCGGTAAGAACCAAGCAGGGTCAATAACACTTTCTTCTACCAGGTTGACCCGCTCCACCACCAGCTGGAGGTCGCCGCGATATTGGCCCACACTTCCCTGCAGTTGAACCACCGTGTTTTCGGCCTGGAGCTGAGGGAATACTTCTTCCCCACCCTCCCACATGATTGCCGGTAAAGAACCACTGCGGTCGGAAAGCGTAAACCGAAGAAAGGAACCGCTCCGGCCGCTTTCTGGTCGAAACGGAGTCAATGTGGCCCCGGTAGCGACAAAGTAATCCTTTATTCTCTCCCCTCTTCGCAGCGAATTAATGTACCTTTTTTTAGTCTGCTCCTCTCCCACCCATATCACCTCAGCCTATTTGATTATCTCGTTTCGAAGCCATAACAACAGTAACCGCGGTAAAACCCACTGGCACATCTGGCGATAACTCTTTTCTCCCTCGACCACTTGCAGCGCCCAGGAAAACCAGTTAGCAGAAGCCTTGAAGGCCTGGTGCCATAGTCCAGGGTAACGTTGCGCGATCTTATTTAGGCGTAGAGCCTGCTTCAGATCTTGGCCAAATAGCTGCCAGCACGACCTCTCGTAGCGGGCCAAGTTGTTAGCTGTATATGATAATCCGGTCTGTTTTAGGGACCAGATGGTCTCTCCTGCTATGTTAGCCGAACTGAAAGCATAATAAAGTCCCTCGCCGGTCAATGGATCGGCAAAGCCGGCTGCATCTCCCACTAACAAGAGGCCGTCCGCCACCGTCGGTCTCCATTTCCCGCCCACTGGAATCAGGTGCCCCTGGGGTTTGGCAGTGGGCAAGCCCTGGGATTTAACAAAATCAGTCCACAAGGCTTTAAGGTTTTGTCGGCGGCCATCCCACGTTCCTAGTCCCACCGACAGGTGATCCCGTTTTGGGAAGACCCAGCCATAACCCCAGCGAAACAACCCCCAATGAGTTTCCAGCACCCCTTGAAAGCGGCTTTCGTCTGCCAAAGGACGAGGCACATCGGCACACAAGCAGGCCGCAGCGGCACCCAGGTCCTGGCGGCCGCAAACTCTCGCTGCCATACTGGGAATTCCGTCGGCACCTACCACTAGCGGTGCCCTGTAGACAGCCTTTTTGGTCCGGACCAACATGCCGTTCACCCCCGGCTGTATAGCTAACGCCTGTTCACCGGTATGCACCGCTGCGCCTAGTTCCTTAGCTCGCTGGAGCAAAAAAGAATCCAATTCGCTGCGGTCCACCGTAATGGCGTAGGGGTGTCCGAATCGAGCTTCCTGCACATTCTTTCCCATAACAGCCCGAAACACATGGCACTCTTCCTGCACTATAGTTTCTGGCAAAGAAAACCCCAGCGCTGACAAAGCCCGGGCCGTAACACCCCCGGCGCACGGTTTGTAGCGTGGAAAGTAATCCTTCTCCAGGATCAGGACATCTAAACCTTTATCTGCCAACTGTGCGGCCGCTATGGATCCCGATGGTCCCCCACCCACAATAATGACTTCTGCCGTGTGTGCTTTCACTGTCTCTCCCCCCCAGCACACCACACAATATTCGTCCTTTATTGTTGCCGACTGGACGATGTTTCATCCCTTGTCGTACCTAGTCCTCACTTCTTTTGTGCTCACGTTTTTCCGTCAAAATAATTCTCAAGTTGGACCGCCAATCTAGGCTACAACATGTTATTATAGTTAGCGAAGGTTGCTGCTCCGGCTTTCAAGCGCTGATTGTCGGTACTTACCAATACCGGGCGTTGTTCATTGAGGAGGTAAAAATGAAAGAAAAAAGAGCCGTTTTGGTGGCGGCCTTATTAATAGTACTTTCAATTCCTCTGCTGACCACCATGCTAGCCACCGAAAGCGTGGCCTTCTCCGAACGCTTCTATCTGAAGCAGTACGAAATTCTTAACCTTAAACAGGCTACCGGCTTCAGTTCCCAGGAATATAAGCGCTTTAGCCAGGCTTTGTGGGAATACTACCGTAACCAAATTTCGTCACCGCAAGTACTTATCCCGTCCCCGAACGGCCCTAAGCCACTGTACCAGGAGCATGAAATTGCCCATCTGGCCGACGTCCGCCATCTGTTTCGGGTCGGATGGATTGGGCGTAATCTGGCCTTGCTTCTGTTAGCGGCTGGGACTGGGCTGATCTGGACAGTGAGAAAAAGCCGAGCCGGGCTGACAGTAATCGCAGCCGTGGCCGGGGGAAGCGGAGCCGGCATCGCTTGCTTCCTGATCTTACTGCTGGCTGTCCGGCTTGATTTTAACCGCGCCTTCACCTTCTTCCACATAATATCATTTGATAATATGCTCTGGCAACTGGATCCAGCTACAGATAACTTGATTAAGTTGTTCCCCGAGCAGTTCTTCCTTAATGCCACTGTAGCCATCGCCACCCGAGTCCTGGGAGCATTGTCAGTCTTGCTCGCCGCCAGTTGCCTGCTCTTAAAGAAGTACCGACCTGGGCGGGGCTAATACCGCCACCGGCAGAGCGCCATCAGTACCCTTTATCTAAGTCCACCGGGGTAAAGAACGGCCGCCCGGCCAAAAAGCACTGCAGGTTTTCACTAAATACTGCCAGACATCTGTCTTTGTAGTCCGCCGACCAACCGCCGATGTGCGGAGTGATGATCACATTGGGAAAACCCCACAAGGGGCTGTCCACCGGCAGCGGCTCTTCGGCAAAAACATCTAGCCCGGCTCCGGCTAGTTTCCGTGTCTTCAGAGCATCAATCAATGCTTGTTCATCTACCACCGCTCCACGGGCAATATTCACCAGATAGGCCGAAGGTTTTAGGGCTGCCAACTCGTCGGCTCCAATGAGTCCCTTGGTATCCTCGGTTAGCGGCACTAGGAGCACGACAAAATCAGCTTTGCTCAGAGCCTGTTGAAGCTGCTCGCTGGAATACACTTGGTCGAAGTGTGGAGGTAAATCACCGCTAGTATTAACCCCTACCGTTATCATGCCGAAAGCCCGACCTAAACGGGCTACCTCTTGTCCAATACTGCCCGTGCCTACCACCGCCAGCGTTTTCCCCGCCAACGGTTCAAAAGCAAAGAATCCGGTTGGACGATCCCAATCATGTCTTGCCTGGGCAGCCAGAAAACGCGGTAACAAACGGACAAAAGCCAGTATATAAGCAAAAGCCTGTTCCGCCATGGATCTCTTATGAACTCCACTTACATTGGTCAAAGCTATGCCTCGTTGTTTCAACTCGGCCAGGGGCAACCTGTCGACACCAGCCGAAAAAACCTGCACCCACCGTAAGTCTTTGGCTTTGGTTAGAAAATCAGACGTAATTTGATCCCCGGTGAAAGTAATCAGAATCTCCAATTTGGGCCAGCGCTGTTCATAGACTTTAGCCTCCTCAGCCACCAGAAGTTCCACCGTGGGAAACTCCGTTGTCACCAGAGCCTGCTGCTCAGAGCTAAACTTCACTGTTGATAATACCAACAACTGCGGCCACTCCTTCCGAACCATGATTAAAAACAAACCGACACCAACAGTTAGCCAAAATTGTGTTATTGTGGTATTCTGTAGACAATAAGCCGATTTGTGAGGTAATAGTGGCTATGAACACTTTAGACCGCGACATCGAGTCTAGTACTGCATCCGCCTTGTCCACACCCAGTAAACCCACACCCGGTGGGCTTTTTTGGTCATTCTTATCTATTGGGGCTTTTACCTTCGGCGGTGGCTACGCTATGTTGCCTCTGATTCGCAAATCCCTGGTGGAAAAATCAGGCTGGCTTCAAGACGAAGAGTTCATAGACGCTATCGCTGTGGCCCAAAGTGCTCCCGGGCCTATCGCTGTGAACATAGCTGTGATCACCGGCTATAAGCTAAACGGTCTCAGAGGCACATTGGCGGCAGTACTGGGAGCTACCTTGCCTTCGTTCGTCATCCTTATTATTGTAGCTACTTTTTTTCTTGGTCTGCAAGACAATCGTTTTGTCCGTGCGGCTCTGACAGGAATGCGCCCTGCTATTGTCGCCCTGATGGCCTCAGCAGTCTATGATATCGGTAAAAACACCATCAGAAGTAAACAAGCTGCCGTTCTATCTATTGTAGCCATAGTTCTCTTGTTGGTTGTTGGGCTGCATCCAGTACTGGTAATTGTTGCCGCCGCAATTGCAGGTCTTGCCGTCAACAGTCGCCGTGTACTTGAACAGACAAATAATAATAACGGCAAAGGCCACGGTGATAACACATGATTTACACGCAACTTTTTCTGACTTTCTTCAAAATCGGTCTGTTTAGTTTCGGTGGGGGCTATGCCATGTTACCCCTAATTCAGCAAGAAATAGTCGCCAATAGTAACTGGCTTACTTTGTCCGAGTTTATCGATCTGGTTGCTATTTCGCAGGTGACTCCTGGGCCTATCGCTATCAATGCAGCAACTTTTGTCGGGTACAAGATGGCGGGCGTCTTCGGTTCCGTGGCCGCCACATCCGGTGTAGTGACGCCTTCACTTTTGATAGTTTTGAGCCTAACTCGCCTCTTTTTGAAATACAATACCTTGGACGCAGTACAGGCCGCATTCACCGGCATTAGACCGGCTGTAGTGGCGCTGATTGCTGCCGCCATCTGGGGCATTTTACCGTCTTCAATGCAATCTGCTTCCAGCTGGGTTATCTCAATAGCAGCCTTTGTTGCCATCCGCCAATTTCGTCTGGACCCTATTTTAACTTTACTTTTGGCAGCAGGAATTGGCACTGTTTTATACAGCTAGCATTCAGGCCCAAAATAACTGTATCGAACCGGCAAGGTCCTTCAGCCAACAGCCTCGGCGCCTTACAGTTTGAGGTACATAGAAACAGCATTGGATGAGCACACAGTGCGAAACTGTTCTGACCCCAACACCGGCGCATAAACCTCCGAGCGATCGATAGGACGGAAACCAAAGCGATAAAAATAATCGGAAGCTGTCTCAGTGAGTAGATACAGCCGTTCAAGCCCCATAGACCGCGCCTTGTTAATCATCGCCCGGGTCAGACCACGACCTAGACCGGAGTGACGGTATTCCTGCGCTACGGCCACCGACCGCATTAAGCCCACATGATCATAGACCTCCAGGCCGGCCACTGCCACCAATTCGCCATCCAACATCAATTTGAGAAAATGCTCAAACTGATCTTCGATCCCGGCCCAGGAAAGACCCACGTTTTCCAATAGTTTTTTTACCAACGGAAGATCCTTACCTTCCACTGGGACTATTCGCATCAGTTACCCCCCCTTGCTTTGTTTCCCTCTAGATTCATATTCCTTTGGCTCGGCGAAATGCCCGACCCACTAGAAATTCTGACCAGTTAGGTGCTACACCGGCTAAATGAGCAAAAAAACGATCCTTAGGGGTAATAAAAATATGGCGTCTTCCAGCGGCTGTTTGCCGCAAGATTTGCTCGGCAACTGCCTCCGGTGCAATTCTGGATAAACGCGGCTCCTTTTCCCCATAGGCATCCCCCAGCGCATGACGTCGGAACTCGGTGCGGACAGACCCGGGATAGGCTGTACACACCCTGATCCCACTGTCTTGAAGCTCTAGCTGCAGTGTTTCTCCCAACTTGGTCAAAGCCGCCTTGGTGGCAACATACCCTCCGATATTTGGGGCTACTTGAATAGCACCCAAAGAGGCGATATTGATCACCAACCCGCTACCCTGTCTTCTAAACAAAGGTACTGTGGCTTGGATAAAATGCAGCGGTCCCACCACATTCACGGCCACTGCCTCCAGTAGCTGTGCCGGCTCCAAAGTCTCCACCGGTCCACGAAGACCAATACCGGCATTGTTAACAAGCACATCGATCTTCCCCAGCTGATCGAATCCATAGTATACCACTTGCTCCACTGCCGTCTGATCTCGCACGTCAGCGGCCATATATACGCACTCTATTCCAGCCGCAGACAGCCGGCCGGCCAGACACTGAAGCTTCGTCTCGTCGCGCCCAGTCAAAACCAGGCGGGCACCCACTTCGGCTAATCGATCGGCCAATGCCTTTCCGATACCTCGAGAAGCACCGGTCACCAGTACAACCTTGTTCTGCCAAAAGTTCAAAACGTCTCCCTCATTTCCACTCCTGCTTTATGTAACGCTGGGCATACTCGGTGTAACGAGAAGCTGTGCTCCGGAACATTTGTATTTCTTCCTGAGACAACTGGCGAATTGCCCGAGCCGGATGCCCGACCACTAGGCTGCGCGCTGGTAATACTGTGTTTTCCAGTACTAAACTACCGGCGCCTATCACCGTTTCCCGACCGACACGAGCACCGTCTAGTATGATAGCTCCTATGCCTACTAAGGCCCCCTCTTCGATATAACAGCCGTGTACAATCGCTCCATGACCCACCGATACATAATCCTCCAGCACAACCGGAAACCCGTGGGATACGTGGATAACAGATCTGTCCTGAATATTACAACCTTGTCCTATGGTTATGGTATCCACATCAGCCCGGACAATGCTACCAAACCAAATGCTTGACATGGGTCCAATACTCACTTGACCTATAATCTGAGCTCCCGGGGCTATGAAAACGCTGGGGCTAATCATTCGTTCAAGCCTCCTCATTACGCTTTGTCCTTTCGCCATAGGAGGCCGTTTTCCTGCTTGATAAAGACACTACATTGCCCGGGCCTCGCGACCCGGGCAATTATCATTACCAAACACAGCCGACGTACTATTTGCCGGCTTGCTCAGACACCTGGCTAAAATAACGCCCTTCAAGCTCATCAGCTGCCTTTAGCCATTCACTGGAGCGCCGGTCAAGAAAGGTGGCCTGCAGGCCAGAAAGCACATCTTGAGCCCCATCATGAGTAGGCTGAGCTCCTGTTTCCTTAACGATATCACGCAAGGCTTGGGGTGCGTCGATGATGGGGCAGGGAGCATAATGATTTTTGTTGAAAGGCTGCCGCTTCTGATAGGCGGTAAACAGCGGTGAAGCCAGGATTTCCTTCAAACTCTTGTCGCGAATATTATCGGTGGCAAAATGTACAAAGGCACAAGGTTCGACCATGCCGGCAGCATTGATATGAAAATACATCCGGCCGCCGGCAATGCAGCCGCCGGTAAAGTGGCCGTCGTTCCAGAAGTCTGCCACCAAGATTGGTTTAGTCATTCTAATTTCAGCCACCCGCTTAACTAACCAAGCCCGTTGTTCCGGTGTAATCATCATATCAAGATCTGGATCACGACCAATAGGTACATAGTGGAAAGTCCAGGCGTAAGTCGCACCTTTGTCCACCAAGAAATCCATAAATTCATCAGAATATGCTTTTTCCATATTGTCTCGCGTAATTGTGAGCGAGGTGCCAAAGTAAACACTTCGTTCACGTAGGCGATCCATGGCCGCCATCACTTGGTCAAAAACACCCTCGCCGCGGCGAGCATCTGTCTGTTCGCGCCAACCCTCCAGACTAAACGCCGGCGAGAAATTGGCCAGTTCAGCTAGCCTATCCGCCACTTCGTCTGTAATTAGAGTACCGTTTGTATAGGCCATGAAGCCCATGTCAGGATGGCGAGCTACAACATCCAGCAAATGAGGATAAGCAAACGGTTCGCCGCCGGAGAAGACAATCCAATAGATGCCAAGTTCCTTAGCCTCGGTAAACAAGCGATCCAGAAGCTCCGGTTCCAGCTGATCCGTCTTTTCATATTCACCGGCCCAACAACCGGTACAACGCAGGTTACAGGCGGAAGTAGGGTCGACCAATATTAGACTGGGTATATGAATGCCCAGCTTCTTCATCAATACATTGCGTCGTGGTCCACCAAGAAGCATGGCGTTAACTACCCAAATACTGACAAAGTTTCTTAACATACGTGGATTCTTAACCAGACGTCTAATTTGAGCCATGATCTTCTCGTCGCCCACCACACGGGCTCTCAGCGCCCTGATGTTCTTCTTCTGCCCTTCATCAGGTGCTACCTTTTCAGCAGAATCCAGGATACGGGGCAAGTTTTGCTCCGGGTCCCGGCTCAGGTATTTTAGGGCTTGATCGAGAGCCATTTCGGCTGCGACCTTCTTTGCACGTTCGGCACTAAGAGCCACAGTGTCAAATACAGCCATGTTAATACCTCCTTAGTATTCTCTCATCCCCCGACTCTACCTTACCGGTTCCATTTATCACCTCCAAATTCGTCCCACCGTTTTAGATCATTGCCGGTTCCAGCGAAGTCAACAGTCCTAGCTCCTCGGCATGCAAGACAGCTGCCACAATTAGCGCGATAACTCGCCGGTCGCGCAGCGAATAAAACACCTCTTTACCGGCACGGCGCTTTCTGACTAATCTTTGATGATGCAAAATGCGTAGATGGTGTGAAACCGCCGGTAAACTCAAATCTAAGAGACAGGCCATCTCTCGTACACATAGTTCACGCCGCCCAAGAGCAAAAAGTAGCTTGCTGCGCGTGTCGTCGGAAAGAATCTTAAACAGTTCTCCGACACCGCTCAGCGCCTCTATCTCGGAGCGCAAGTCATCGGGAGCGCTATCATGTTTGGACTGACCCCCAGACTCCGGCATCGCCTCACCTCCTCCGTTGCCCTTTGTTCTTTATCTAATAATTAAACAGTTGCTTAATCGTTAATTGAATTATACTACTCCTTAGCTATGATTACAACTATTAGAAGCAATTATCCAACAAAAATCCCCACCTACGAGGTGGGGTTTTGGATTGGTACTGGCTAAATTCCAACTGCAGGGCACTTTGTTTTATGATCTCAGGAACCGTCGGCTTAGCCAGGAGCGATGAATGGTTACAGCCTGCTCTGGACACAGTTCTTGACAGCAGAAACAACGGATGCACTTTTTCAGGTCCACTGTAGGCCGCCTGTCGGCCAGGGTTATGGCTTTGGCCGGGCAACTTCTGATACAAATACCGCACCGACGGCATTGCTCGGCGCGAAAAACCGGCCGCGCGCCCAACAGGCCTCCGGCTAACTTCAACAATCGCGGCGGCATGCGGTAACCCAGTAAGCGAAAACTGGTTCCCCCTGGCGGGGGCACCTCAAAATCGGAGACTATTGCCTCCCTTAACGCCGAGCCGACCACAATATCATCCACCGAACGAGCTAACAACCCACGCTTAGCAGCCAAATTGGTTGATGGCACTTCGTCCAAATTAAGGCCGATCAGAGTAACGGCCACCGCATCCAGAGCGAAAACCGACGGACTGGCTAACAAATAGCCCAAAGGACGTGGTGTTCCTGCCGACGGTCCTTCCCCTTCCATACCCACTACTGCATCCATAATTGTAAGCGCAGGCCTCACCGTCAACGCCAAATCTAATAAGAAGCCAACAAACTTATGGAGCTCCGACAACTGTAAATGATACTCAGCTTTGTGCAGTCCCGGTATGCACCCGTACAAGTTTTTGACTGCTCCGGTGTATCGTGTCAGGCCATGACTTTTTAGCTTCGGTAAATTAATAACCACATCGGCATTACAAACCGCCTGACTCAAAGTAAAACTGCGCTCTCTGGCCTCTTCCGGTGCCGATACCTGGGTGCCGGCCACATCCCAATTCAATTCCGCGCCTGTTTCCCGTGCCACCTGAGTCAAACCGGAGACTCTATAAATGTCTTCCAGTATGGCTGTGGTAAACGGACCGCCCGGGCTGTCATATATAACTGGCTTACCGCCGGCCCGTATTACTTCTGCTGCCACTGCCTTCACGACCAAGGGATGGGTGGTTACTGCATCTTCCGGCGGTCGTTTGGTTAGTAAGTTAGCCTTGAGTAAAACCCGCTGTCCCGGTTTAACATATTGTCCCCAACCACCCAGGTAGTCCACCGCTTGCCTTATCGCTCCGACAACTTCCTTTTCACCATAGCCGGAACAAGGCACCAAGGCTACCGTTTCGTTCAAGTCTTATCCTCCATTCAAAACAGAATCTTTTGGCGACGCATATGAACATTAAGGAGTAATCCCAATGCCATCATATTAGTAAGATAAGAGCTGCCACCATAACTCATAAACGGCAGTGGGATACCGGTTACCGGCATAATTCCCATGGTCATGCCCACGTTCACCAATATGTGAAACGTGAACATAATCACCACCCCGGTGGCCAGTAAAGTGCCGAAATCATCCCTGGCTTTTAGGGCTACTTGGATACCACGGTAAACAAGAATAAAATAGAGGAACAAAATTCCAGCCGCCCGTACAAAGCCTAACTCTTCACCGATCACCGAAAAGATGAAATCCGTATGTTGCTCCGGCAAAAAACCAAGTCGATTCTGGGTGCCGCGAAAGAGCCCTTTCCCCCATGTGCGTCCAGAACCGATGGCAATCATGGATTGGATTACATGATAACCGCTGCCTGCCGGGTCAATATAGGGATTAAACACTGCCAGTATGCGTTTTCGCTGATAATCCTCCAGTAGATAGAACAAGACTGGAGTCGCAGCCCCTCCCAGTCCGCAAAGTCCGGCCAAGTGCTGCCACTTGATCCCGGCCACAAACAGCATCCCCAAAAGCAAACCCATAAACACCAATGATGTTCCCAAATCAGGTTGTTTCAAAATGAGAATCATGGGTAGACCCACATGAACAAACACTGGCAGCAAATCACGGACAGTGTGCAAAGAAGAGGCTCGTTTAGACAACAAATCGGCCAATGTAATGATGATTATTAGCTTAGCCAGCTCGGACGGCTGTATTTCCACCGGACCTACTCGTAACCAACGCTGGGCACCTTTTGCCTCTCGACCAAGGACCAGTACCGTTGTAAGCAAGGCAAGGTTAGTATAGTACAGGTATCTGGTGTACTGAGCCAGATCATGATAGTCGATAGAGAGTGTCAACACAAATAGTGCCAGCCCCACAATCACCCGAGCCGCCTGGCGTTTTACAAAATAGGATGGGTTTTCCGGGCTGGCACTGGCAATAACAAAAAAACTGATGGTGGTAAGGAGCACCACCACAGCAATAATGACATAGTCCAAATTCTTGAGTAAGCGCTTATCAAACATAATGCCCCTCCAGGGAGAAGTACTGACTCTACCCTAATTATAAGTGTTTCTCCCTGCGTCGTCTAGGCATTTATACTGCTTTGATGGCCCGTTTCATTCGTTTAATGGGAATGCTAGCCACCAACGCCACCGAACGTTCCAGGCTGTGGATACTCACTTCTACGCCGGCAGGGTCGATCTCCATGTATTCGGTAATCACACCGATCACTTCTTCTTTGATCGTCTCCAGAAACTGCGGTGAGACCGTGGCTCGATCATGTACCAGAACCAGCCGTAGCCGCTCCTTGGCAATTTCTTTACTGGGGGCTTCGTCACGTCCAAAGACTCTACCCAAAAGATCAAACATAGTTACCCTCCTTCCTCGGCCCCTAGCTTCCAAAGCCGAACAGATGCTTTACCCGAGCCATAAACCCTGCTTCGACTTCCAGCGGCATCAGCGGCACTTGCTCCCCGGCAATGCGGCGGGCAATGTTGCGAAAAGCCTGCCCGGAACGGGACAAGCTATCTAAGACTGTTGGCTCGCCCCGGTTTGTAGCCACCACTATACGATCGTCTTCCGGCACTACTCCGATTAAGTCCACAGCCAAGATATCGATAATATCATCAATGTCCATCATATCGCCACGCCTTACCATAGTAGGACGAATACGGTTAATAAGAAGTTGAACTTCGGTCATTTCGGAAGCTTCCAGCAAACCGATAATGCGGTCGGCATCACGCACAGCCGAAACCTCCGGAGTGGTCACCACAATGGCACGGTCGGCACCGGCAATGGCGTTGCGGAAACCTTGTTCAATGCCGGCTGGACTATCCACCAGTATATAATCGTACTCCGCCTTTATCTCCTCTGTCAGGCTTTTCATTTGTTCCGGTGTAACTGCCGTTTTATCCCTGGTTTGCGCTGCCGGCAGTAGAAATAAGTGTTCGTTGAAGCGTTTGTCGCGAATCAGCGCTTGCTTCAAGCGGCAAACTTTCGCTGTTACATCCACCAAGTCGAACACGATCCGGTTTTCCAGCCCCATCACCACATCCAGGTTCCGAAGTCCGATATCCGCGTCCAGTAAAACCACCCGATGTTCATTTAAGGCCAGGGCTGTACCCAGATTAGCTACCGTGGTGGTTTTGCCCACGCCGCCCTTTCCGGATGTAACAACAATTACCTCCCCCATTGCCACTCCTCCTTTTCTCTAGCTTCGTTGTACCAAGGATAGCATTTGGTTGGTGTCATTCTTTTCTACTACCACCTGGCCATCTTGTAGCCGTGCTATTTCTGGTTGCCCGGAAAACTGGCAGCTTTCATCGTCCGGGGAACGTGTGAACACACCTGCTATTCGAAGTTGGCTCGGCTCCAAGCGAAAGGCAGCTACGAAAGCTCCCTGATCACCGCTAGCCCCGGCGTGTACCAAGCCTCTCAGCGCCCCTATTACTACAATGTTCCCTTCAGCAATGATTTCCGCTCCCGGATTTACATCACCGGTTACCACCACATGACCGGTAAAATTCACCTGCTGGCCGCAGCGAAGGTTGCGGTCAATGAACATTACCGGCAGTTGCGAAACCTTGCCCAGGGCAGATGCAAGCAGTCCGGGGGGTTCAATTTCTATCGGATTGCCTGCGGCTGCTTCTGCTTCTAGCAGATCTAATTCATTGGACTTATCATTGGTAAACCCCTTTAAGGCAAGTCCCGCCTGACTGTTGATCAGTCTAGACAAAGACTTCTTTTGTCTGTTGGTAAGCTTTCTCGTTCCAGGATCAATAATCACCTGGGCCCCCTGGAAGAAACCTCGGGCTGCTTCTAATTTGGTCTTGAGATTGTCCACCACTTGTTTAAATTCACATTCATCGTCAAGGACAATGAGCAACCCGTCCCGTGTGCCTTTAAAGACGGCTTCCTCTTTGATCATGTTCGACCCTCTCCCTAAAGCCTACTTGCCCACTAAAAAACTTTACCCAGTTCTATTCCATTTAATTCTAACTCCACCCAGCTAAATCCTGCTTTTTCCAATAAAAAATGCCGGGGATTTACCCCGCATTTTTCCACCTTTTGACATAATACTAACATGATCCCTAACCAGAGTGAAGGGATCTCACTCGGTCCCTAATTCTCTGCCTGGGCAAAACCAAAGTAGGCTTCCAGGATCCTTTTTACCACCGGAGCTGCAGCCGAACCACCGTGCCCTCCTTTTTCCACCAACACAGCTACAGCAATTTCGGGGTTTTCGTAAGGAGCAAAGGCTACAAACCAAGCGTGGTCTGCGCCGTGAGGATTTTGAGCTGTGCCTGTCTTTCCAGCCACCGAAACTGGAAATCCTTGAAAATAGTAAGCTGCCGTTCCTTCCCCTTGGGTTACAAGATACATTCCTTTTCTGACAGCAGCTACTGTCTCCGGATCAAGATTAAGTTCCTCAATAATCCGCGGTTCCACTGTCCGCTCGATCTGGCCGTCCGGGGCAATTATCTCGCTGGCCAAATAGGGACGATAACGGGTGCCGCCATTAGCTATGGTGGCTATGTAATTAGCCATTTGAAGCGGTGTAAAGGCCGAAAACCCCTGCCCGATAGCAGCGCTCAAAGTCTCCCCCGGTTGCCAGGGTTCCGCTTGACTAAGACCCAACTCCTTATAATGTTCCAGTTTCCATTCTGGTGTAGCCAATAGTCCGGTAGCTTCCACCGGATAAAGATCTATGCCGGTGGGTTGGCCGAGACCATACAAGGCTGCATACTTGTTCAGGTTCTCGATGCCAGTACGGTAGCCCAGATCATAAAAGTAAACATTACAAGATACAGCTATGGCCCGAGTCAGGTGGACCACGCCGTGACCGCCGGCTTTCCAGCATTTTTTCGGTTCGACGCGCCAGTATACGCCCCGGTCCAAAATAGTGTCCTCGGGTCTAATGGTTCCTGTCTCCAATCCGGCTGTGGCCGTGACCATCTTGAAGGTGGAGCCGGGCGGATAGACACCGCGTATAGCCCGATTCAGTTGTGGTTGCCAGGTGGGGTCACTTATGCTGGCCCAGATATCCGGCGGTATTGTCTCTTTAGTAAATATGTTAGGATCAAACGAAGGTTCGCTGGCCAAAGCTAACACACCACCGGTACGAACATCGATCGCTACCGCTGTGGCAGCCTTGGTCGGAAATTCTTTCTCGATCGCCTCCATCACCTTTCGCAGGCCGAAGACAGCTGCTTCTTGCACCTCCCGATCCAAGGTAAGTTTAAGGCTGTGACCGGGAACCGGCATTCGTCGTCCCGGGAGTATCTTTACCGGCCGCCCGTCGGCGTCCACCTCCACTTGTTGTCCGCCGGGTTCACCGTGCAGATACTCATCGTACACCCGTTCGACCCCGGTCTTGCCCACGATATCACCCATCTTATAGCCCTTATCTCGCCAGGCCTCCAGCTCTTCCCGGTCAATCTCCCGTACATATCCGAATACGTGAGCCCCCACATCACCTAACAAATAGTCCCGCACCGGTTGTTCTTCAATCATCACCCCAGGGAGTTCGGACTGATGTTCAGCAATTTTGGTCAGCGTATTAATATCGGCATCAGTAGCAATGCGTATCGGAGTGTAAGCCCGATATTCTTTCCGCTCCTTCAGCCGTTCTACCCTCTCACTGACTGTTTGCCGCACATCGTAGCCTAAGACCTCGCTTAAACGCGCTAAGACTGCGTCCGGATCATCCATGTCCATAGGAACAACACTTATTACCGGCGCTAAGCGGCTGGTCACCAATGTTCTCCCGTTTCGATCCAGAATATCCCCTCGCGGTGCCGCCAGCGGTAACAGACGAATTCGATTCTCGGTAGCCATCTTTTCGTATCTTTCGCCCTCAGTAATTTGAAGATAGCCCAGCCGCCCGGTAAGTACGGCAAAAATCAGTACCGCCACAATGGACATACAGGTCAAACGCCGCTCTAATGCTTTAGGATTCATAAAGCCTCACCTCATAAGGAACGCCCACGCTGACCAAAGCGGGGCGGCTCGTAGAGAAGTTCGCACAAACGATAAACAATAGGCGCAAACAACGCCGTGACAACAGCGGTAGGAAACACAACGGTACGAAGGGCAACCACAAAACTCCATCTCATTTCACCAAAAAACCCCGAAGCCAGAAAGAAAATAATGCCCTCTGCCAGGCTAGCCAAAAACAGAGTTATAGCCGGGAGAAAAATATTCTCCTTAAATACCTTCCCTTCCAGTAAGCCTAAAACAAACCCGATAATACTCTTAGCCACAGCATGGCTCCCCGGCAGACTGCCCGTGACCACATCCTCCAACAACCCACCTATGGCACCCCAAAACAGGCCCTGAGACCAGCCGCGCAACAGAGCTATCGAACCCACTGTGGCCAGAATAAGGTCAGGCCTAACTCCAAATAATTTAATCTTATAAAACATTGTGCTCTGCAGCACCAGCATACCGCCCATACCTCCGGCAACTATCAAGAACCGTCGGCCGGAAAAATCCATCTTCCTTCTTCTCCCCTAGCTCTGCGGCTCGATAATAACTAACACTTCCTCCAGATGATCCAAATCTACCGCCGGCTTCACTCGAGCAAATTTTCCCAGCCCATAGTCTTCCGCCCGCACTTCAACCACGTGGCCCAAAACCAGTCCTTTGGGAAAATCTCCACCCAGGCCGGAAGTAATAACAACATCTCCCCTTCGTACCGAAGCGGTGCGCGGAAGATAAACAAGTCGGCAGTAGCCCCCCTCATCGCCTCCCCTTAGGACACCCACATCCCGGCTTGATTGTCCCATGGCCCCAAGAGCACTGCGCTGGTCACTAATAAGCAGCACTTCGGCACCATTAGCTGAGACTTTATTTACCCGTCCAACAACACCGGCATTGGTCACTACCAAACTGCCTGCCTCCACTCCAGCCTGCTTTCCTTGGTCAATGGCCAGAGTGTTATACCAATTACTCGGGTCACGAGCCACTACCCGGGCAGCCAGCAGTTGGAATTCCTGCATTGCTGGTGGCAAATCCAACAGTTTGCGCAGACGAACATTTTCATGCCAGACTTCCACAGCTACGCTTTCCCGCGCTTTAAGTCGGGTTATCTCCGCATTAAGATAGGCGTTCTCCTCCCCGAGACGCCTAATTTCGGCCACGTAACGGATGGAAGCGTTGACCTTGTAGGTCAAAGCTAACACAGCTTTTTGAAGTGGGGCCAGCAAATCCCGTAGTAACCCTTCCGCCGGATCAATTTTCCCCCCCTGCTTGGCCGCAATACTCATAAGAAGCGTGAGCAGCACCGTGGCCACAGCCAGGAGCAGGTATTTGTAGTTTCGTGCCTGCCCAGGCATGGCAATACCGCCTTCCTCAACCACGTTTAGGTGCAATTAGCACCCGGCCCAGGAGATCGATTTCGTCCAGGGCTCTACCGGTACCCATAGCTACAGACGTGAGAGCATTCTCTGCTACATACACAGGCATGCCGGTTTCGTTCTGCAGTAACATGTCAATGCCGTGTAACAAGGAACCGCCGCCGGTCATAACAATACCCCGATCCATAATATCAGCAGCCAGCTCAGGCGGCGTTTTTTCCAAGGTAACCTTTACTGCCTCCACAATCGCCGTGACCGGTTCAGCCAGCGCTTCATGTATTTCGGCCGCTGTTATTCGAATTGTCTTCGGCAATCCCGTTACCAAGTCGCGTCCTCGGATCTCCCGCTCTGCCGTCTCAAACTCTTCTGTGAGAAAAGCAGAACCTAGATTAATCTTCACTTCTTCAGCCGTCCGCTCACCGATCATTAAATTGTAAGTGCGCTTAATGTACTGCACAATGGCTTCATCCATCTCATCGCCGCCAATCCGAATAGAACGGCAGGTAACAATGCCACCCAGGGAAATTACAGCCACTTCAGTAGTCCCACCGCCGATATCTACTATCATATTGCCAGTAGGTTCATGTACGGGTAGTTCTGCTCCGATGGCTGCTGCCATAGGTTCTTCGATCAGGAACGCCTCCCGTGCTCCTGCTTGTAAAGTGGCATCTAAAACGGCCCGCTTTTCCACTTCGGTAACACCGGAAGGAATGCTCACAATAACCCGTGGCTTTATCAATCCCCGAACCCGGTTAGCTTTGCCAATGAAATGACGCATCATAGCTTGAGTCACGTCGAAGTCGGCAATCACACCGTCCTTCATAGGACGGATGGCGATAATATTGCCTGGAGTGCGACCAATCATGCGTTTGGCTTCCTCGCCCACAGCTAAGTTTGCCCCGGTGTCTCGTTGAATTGCCACCACTGACGGCTCTTGCAGGACAACTCCCCGGTTCTTAACAAATACCAAGGTATTGGCCGTACCTAAATCAATGCCCATATCGCGAGAAAATTGGTTGAGGATGAAGCTTAAGACCATCTACTTCTAGACTCCTTTCTCCGACTTAACTGCTACCTAGAGACTGAGGGATTAATGAATCCTCGTTCCCGGAGGCTAACATAACGACCGTCACCGATAATGACATGATCCAGCACCTGGATTCCCAACAGTACCCCAGCTTGAGACAAACGATCGGTAAGTTTAATATCCTCCGGGCTAGGTTCGGGATCACCGCTGGGGTGGTTATGAACCAATATGACTGCCGCCGCACTTTTTCTGATGCAGCCTTTAAACAATTCCCGTGGGTGAACCAGGGCCGCGCTCAGACTCCCTACAGCTACAGTTTCCTGTGCCAGTACCTGATTCTTCGTGCTCAGCATAATGGTGCGAAAGTGCTCGCGATCAAAATACTGCATATCGCTTTTCACCAAAAAGTACGCGTCTTCAGGTGAACGGACGTAATCGCACTGTCCCGTATCTTCTTGGGCCAGACGTATACCCAGCTCCAAAGCTGCCTTAATCTGGGCTGCCTTGGCCGGCCCTATACCCGGAACAGCAGATAACTCACTAACATCAGCCGTAACCAAATAGCGCAGAGCGCCGCCTTCACCCCCGACTGAAAGCAATTGCTCCGCCACCTGGATAGCTGTCCGCCCTTTGTAACCAGTCCGTAAAATAATAGCCAGCAATTCGGCGGTAGCCAGGCTTTCGGCCCCCTGCTTAATTAGTCGTTCCCGGGGGCGACTATCCGGGGGTAGCTCCTTTAACGTTAGGTGGTACTTCATGCCCGCTTTCCCTCTCCTTTTTCAATAAGTCTACACCACAACGGGCAAGGAGTCCCGCCAGCTTTACTAACGGAAGACCCACTACATTAAAATAACAGCCCTGGATTCGTTCCACCAATAGTGCGCCTTTGTCTTGAATACCGTAAGCGCCGGCCTTGTCCAACGGCTCCCCTGTCGCCACATAGGCGGCAATCTCTTCGGCAGTCAGGGAGCGGAATTTCACCTCGGTAACTTCGTGGGCGGTAAGAGTACAGCCCGACTCCGGATCGGACACAGCTACCCCAGTGAGCACCTGATGCCAGCGCCCAGACAGCCCCTGTAACATAACAGCTGCCTGCCCCACATTCTTTGGCTTGCCCAAAATGGTTCCGTCAAGTATGACTATGGTATCGGCACCAATAACCAGCAGTTCTTGATCGGCTGGCAGTGCCGATGCTACCGCCTCAGCTTTACGTCGAGCCAATGCTTCAACTAACTGTCCTGGGTCGCTGGCCAAAACCCCAGCTTCTTCCTCCCGGCTCGGGATAACTTCAAACGACACTCCCAAGTTAGCCAACAATTCTTTGCGTCGTGGCGATTGCGAAGCCAGAATCAGTTTCTTCATCGTTATCTTGTCCCGTCTTTTAGCTACAGCAATCTATACAATAAATATCCCAAGAGTAATCCAATGGCCCCAGCCACAGTAAAATGAAGGCTTAGACCAAAAGTGATCTCAACTACGCTGAGATTAAGTGTTGTGGGCGCCAATCCCACCGTCTGACCTAGAGCTAAGAACGGCAGGTAATCAGAGAACAGTTGACCTAAAGCACCTCCAACCAAGGCGCCGGCCAAAAGAAGTACCACCAACAGGCCGGTGCTACGATATCTGCGCACAAACATCAATCCTCCTTTGGCGTATGGGAGCTCCAATGACATATTCTACATTCACGAGTTAAGTCCTGTCGTTTCCTACCATTACCAACTAAATGCAGCGGCGAGAAAGAAGGGGCCGAGCGTAAGATAAAACGGGACAGAACACCGACAAAATAGCCGGTCGGCAAAGCAAACAGTAATAAATAGGGCAAATATAAGACGATCCCCCAACTACGGGTAAGAAACACAGCCATCAGAAGTTGGGCCACGTTATGGGCCACGGCCCCCAAAATGCTTATGCCTACAGTGCTAAGTGACCCTTGGCCCAGAAAAAGTGCCAGGATCATCACAGTTGTGCTGCCGATAGCACCGGCTGTGCTCAAGAAAAAAGTAGTGGTGAGAAACGTGCCTCCTAACAGAGAGCCCAGGAACACTCTTAGACCTACCACTTTCCAGGTATCGGCCGGAGAGTAAGACATTAGGGTCAGCATGGTGACGATATTAGCCAAGCCCAGTTTAGCCCCAGGCAAAGTACTCAGGGCAGGTAAGTGCGATTCCACTACATGTAACACCGTTCCTCCGGCCACCAACAGTGATAGGCGCAGCAGCTTTCTTGTTTCTTCCCCCTTGCTGATCATGACTGCATCTCCTTACTGGCTGAGGCCGTCGTAATCGTAGTTATCCGAGCCCACAATACGCACCACCACCCGATTAGGAATACAAATAATGGACTCGCCGGGGCGGCTTATCCAACCCATGCCGATACATATTTTGTCAGGACAGGGTGATTCTACCATCTTTACTTTATTGTCTCCAACCTCAAGTAGGCTATACCCTTGAAAGCCTTTGATCTCGTGCTTCTCTCCTGCCTTAAGCTCCGACAGAAAAAGCCGCTCCTTAACCTGGCCGTTTACTTCAATTACAACTTCCGTGGGTCCGGCCAAGGGAGCATAGTTTTTCCATAACCAGATCAAGCCGCCTAACACGGCTACTGTTATGAGTACCACTGCTACTACTGTTTTGTCTCCTCGCGTCACTGGTCTTCCCCTTCTTTGTACACGAGTTCCAGCTCAGTCTCATGGCTTCCGGCCGTAAGAACCTGAAGCTTGGGTGTTACTACCACGGTGGTGATATGCGGTAATTGGTTAGTAAGAGCCAACCCTCTGTCTGCACCCAAGACGAATACAGCCGTGGACAAAATGTCGGCCTCGGCACTGTTATTGCCGATAATTGTGGCCGAGACCAATTCCCGAGCCGGTAACCCTGTATGGGGATCAAAAATATGATGATAGCGTGTGCCGTATTTAAGAAAATAACGTTCGTAATCGCCGGAAGTCACCAGGGTTAGATCCTGGCTGGGAAGTACAGCCAAAACTCCACCGGCTACTTCTGGCCGTGGATGGCGGATACCGATCCGCCACTTCCTACCGTCAGGCCGTATACCCACCGTCCAAATATTGCCGCCGGCATCGATTAAAGCTGATCGAACCCCGTGTTCCTTGAGTATTTCCCGAGCTCGATCGGCGGCATAGCCCTTGGCGGCTCCACCTAAATCAACACCCATGCCTGGCACTGGTAAAAACACTGTTTTTGTGTTCTGATCCAAAATAACTTTCCGATAATCTACCAGTTGAAGCGCTCGCTCAATCTCTTCCGGGCTAGGCACATATTTGTCTTTCTTACCGATGCCCCAAAGCTCCACCAGGGGACGTACAGTAACATCAAAAGCCCCGGCTGCTAGTTCACTGTAGTGCTGGCACAACTCAAGTAGTTCAAACGTTTCCGAACTTACCCTGACCGGCTCTAGGCCAGCATTTCTGTTGATCAAGGATACTTCGCTGTCAGGGTCATCAGCATTCATTAGAGCGGCAACCCGCCTCATTTCAGCAAAAGCCGCTGCCACCGCCTGCTCGGCCCGCGGGCCGTAGGCGGTAATGGTAACGGCTGTATCCATCATGAATTCTGTCTTACGCACTTCGGTACGGACCCCCCGGCAGCCACTTAAGAGCAGGCCCGCCACCACTAAAACTAATACCGCCATCTTGGTCCATTTCGTCTGCACTAGAGTTCACCTTTCGTCCAGCCGAAGCTTAGTAGTGATTATACTACCGCCTGGGCTGACTGTTCGCTTAAAGTTTCATTAATAATAATCTTCTGTGGACATTTGTCGGCACAGCGGCCGCAGTTGGTGCATTTGCTGTAGTCAATCCGGGCCAAGTTGTTTTCCACCTTAATGGCATCGTGCTCGCAGGTCTTTTCACAAATACGACAGGCGATACACCCTACTTGACACACCGGGCGTACTTGGCGCCCAGGTGCCGTAGAACTGCAGGCCACAAACACCCTGTTTCGTGCCGGCACCAACGCTAACACTGACTGCGGACAAGTCTGGACACACACACCACAGCCGGTGCATACATAAGGGTCGATTACCGGCAGTCCGTCCGGACCCATGGTAATGGCGCTAAACGGACAAGCGCGGGCACAGTTGCCCAATCCCAAGCAACCAAAGGTGCAAGCCTTGCCAGCGAAGCCAAAGGCCTTGGCACTCCGGCAGTCATTTAGTCCTACATATTCGGCCCGCTGCCGAGCCTGTTCGCGGCCGCCGCGACAAATAAGCCGGACCACCTGGCGATCATTGTTCGATGCATCCACACCCATGATCTGTGCCACTAGTTCTGCTACCGACGCTCCGCCGGCTTTGCAGGCATTGGGTGCCGCCTCACCCTTGGCTATCGCCGCTGCTAAACCACTGCAGCCGGGGAAGCCGCAGGCACCGCAGTTAGCCCCAGGGAGCGCCGCCAAAATTTCTTCCATCTTGGGATCTTTGTCTATGGCAAATTTACGGGCCGCCACACCTAAAAATATGCCGAACAGCAGCCCCAGACCGCCTAAGATAAGAGTAGCTTCTACCATTACTTGTCACCCCTTTAGAACAGAATGCCCCGGAACAACCCTTGGAAACCAAAGAAAGCAATAGACATAAGACCGGTAGCCACCAAAGCGATAGGAAAACCTTTCATGCTGGGAGGAATCGGGGCAAACGCCCAGCGTTCACGAAGACCGGCAAAAAGAATGATCGCCAGCGACCAACCAATGGCACTGGCCGTGCCATTGATAACGCTCTCGAGAAAATTATAGTTCTCAGAAATATTTAAGAGAGCTACCCCCAATACAGCGCAATTGGTAGTAATAAGCGGTAGATAAATACCTAGCGCTTGATACAGAATTGGGCTCGTTTTTTGAATGATCATTTCCACAAACTGAACCAGTGCAGCAATGACTAAGATAAAAACAATTGTTTGCATATACTGAAGTTCAAACTGAATAAGGAGATACTTATTCACTAACCATGTGACCGCTGATGCCATGGCCATGACGAAGATAACGGCGAGGCTCATGCCTGTAGCCGTCTCCACCTGTTTCGACACACCCCAAAAAGGACAGAGGCCCAAGAACCGGCTAAAGATGTAGTTGTTTATCAGTACGCCACCAATGATAATGGCCAGGTAATGCACGTTCGTCTCCCTCCTTAGTTCTCGCCGGTCTTACCGGTAAGAAGGTTTAACCCACCCAGTAGATAGCCTAAGGTAACAAAGGCACCCGGGGGAAGAATCATCACAATAGCAGGCTCAAACGCAGCCGGGAGTAGCTTAATTCCCCACCAACTACCGTTGCCCAGAAGCTCTCTAATGGTGGCCAATACTATTAGAGCCAAGGTAAACCCCAGGCCCATACCGAGCCCATCCACAGTGGAAAGTAAAACGTTATTCTTACTGGCAAAAGCTTCTGCCCGGGCAAAGATAATACAGTTAACAACAATCAGCGGAACAAACACGCCCAGCTTAGCATGGATGTCTGGCTGTACGGCTTTTAAACTAAGGTCTGCTACCGTAGTAAAAGTAGCAATGATGACTACAAAAATAGGAATACGAATTTGCTCCGGAATGATTTTACGTAGAGATGAAATCAATATATTGGACGCTGTAAGCACAAAAATCACGGCAATCCCCATCCAGAATCCATTGGCTACGGCTGTGGTCACCGCCAGCGGTGCACACATACCGATAACTAGACGGAGTGTTGGGTTTTCGTTAATAATACCATTAGAAAAGGTACCCCATAACTTTTTCATTGTTCCCCACCTCCCGGTTCATACCCGACTGGTTTGTATGCCGTAGACTCGGGGCGCAGTCCACCGTTCGATAAACGGCACCACCAAATTCATGAGCAAAATGGAATAAGAAACCCCTTCCGGATAGCCGCCCCAGAGGCGAATTAGTACGGTGATAATACCGCAACCTACACCGAAAACTAACCGACCTTGGGGAGTAACAGGTGACGTGACATAATCAGTAGCCATGAAGAAAGCACCGAGCATAAGTCCGCCGGCTAAGACATGATAGAGCGGATCCCCCGCAAAGAGGCCGCCACGACCGCCAAAGATCCAAGTAAGAACTGCCACCGTGCCGATAAACGTTGCCGGAGTGCGCCAGTCGATTACTTTCTGCCAAACAAGATATAGCCCCCCTACCAGTAAGGCCAGAGCTGATGTCTCGCCCAGGACGCCACCCACATTGCCTAAGAAAAGATCCAAGTACGACGGTAAGCTGCCAGCGGCTGTACCCTCAATAATGGCTAACGGTGTTGCGCCCGTTACAGTGTCCAGCGGCAAAGGAAAATTACCGGCCAGATACTGGGGCCAGGCTGCCAGAAGAAAAGCGCGAGCCGTGAGGGCCGGATTGATAAAATTGTAGCCGAGCCCACCGAAAGTCTGCTTAACCACAGCAATAGCAAAAACCGCCCCTATTACCACCAGCCACCACGGAGCATTAGCCGGCACGTTAAAGGCCAGAAGCAAACCGGTAACAGCAGCACTGCCATCCTTTATTGTCAAACCTCTTCCCAAGGCTTTCTGCATCACTGCCTCGGTAACCATGGCGCTAGCTACACCCAGCACCATAAGGTACAGTGAACGGAAACCAAAAAAGTAAACGCTGACCACCGCAGCTGGAAGCAAAGCCACTACCACCTGCCACATAAGCCAATCCACCGTCTCCTCGGCCCTAATATGGGGCGAAGAAGACACCAGCAGCTCTCCTTCCCCGGGAAGGATGTTTTGGTTAGCCATTTCCAACTCCCCCTACTTCCTCCGACGCCGACGCGCCAGTACTTCCGCTTTCCCTAACCGAAGTGCTGCCACCAAGTGCCGTTTCGACGGACACACATAGGCACAGCAACCACACTCAATACAGTCAGCCACATGCCCCTCCTCCGCCTGGTGCCACATGTCATTACGACAGTACTGATCTAATAAGGTCGGTAGCAGTCCTATAGGGCAAGCATCTACGCAGCGCCCACAGCGAATGCAGGCTCGTTCCGGCAAGGCTCCGGCTTCCTCAGGCGATAACACCAAAATACCCGATGTTCCCTTTAGCACCGGCACTTCAGCGCTGGACTGAGCTATGCCCATCATGGGGCCGCCACTGATCAGCTTTCCTACCTTAGCTTCCACCCCGCAGTACGATAGGAGTTCGCTGAACAAGGTGCCGATTCTTACTTTAAGGTTATAGGATTCCTTCAGCGGTGTACCGGTTACGGTTACTACCCGTTCCACCAAGGGCTTCCCGTAAACAATCGCTTGGGCCAAAGCATAAGTTGTGCCGACGTTTTGTACTAAGGCCCCTGCGTCCACTGGCAAACCGCCGGAGGGAATCTCCCGTCCTAAGACAGCAAAAATCAATTGTTTCTCCGAGCCTTGGGGGTACTTGGTGGTCAGCGGTACCACCTCGATGTTACCCTCTTCGGCCACAGCCGCCCTCAAGACAGCAATGGCTTCTTGTTTGTTGTCTTCAATCCCAATATAGCCCTTCTGGGCTCCGGTTACCTTCAACCAAGCTTTAAGGCCAAGAATAATCTGTTCCGGTTCTTCCATCATCAGTCTCTGGTCGCAAGTGAGATAGGGTTCGCATTCAGCCCCATTAATAATAACCGCCTCAAAACTCTTGCCCGGCGGCGGCGAAACTTTAACATGGGTAGGAAACATGGCTCCTCCCATACCCACCAATCCGGCTTCCCGGATCAAATCCTTAACATCGGCTGCCGACAGATCAGCCAACGATCGGCCACCGGTATTTATCCATGAATCTTGGCTGTCACTCTCAATTACTACAGCCAAACTGCTACGGCCCGTGGGGCAGGCCACCGATTCAAGAGCCGTAACTTTACCTGATATGCTAGCATGCACCGGAGCAGAAACAAAGGCTTGGCTGTCACCGATCTTCTGTCCTGCCAGCACTGTATCGCCCACTTTTACCAGCGGCTCGCAAGGAGCACCGCCTTGGGCTAAGGGGATTACCACCTTTGGTGGCAACGGTGCCGTCGCGATCGGACTATTCCCTGTCCTACCTTTGGCCGGCGCCGGGTGAACCCCACCTAAGAAAGACCTTAGTTTCATGTTGGAACCTCACCCCTCTGTTACTATAAAATAAACTAAATTCCTAATAGAAACTTTTTTTATTTCGACAACCAACAGTCAAAATCCTTGTTTCTTCAGCGCCTCATCAACTAAGAACCTAGCATATCGTTGTCCATTATAGCACAAATTCAGGCTAAATTGTTATCATGACCTCACAATAGTCTCCCCAGTTTACCCCAAAACAAATAGGTGTTAACTCCGTTGGCACATGCTACCGGTTAAAAGCACGTGCCAGGGGTGCCAAACTGAAGCTATTAGACAGCCATTGGCAGTATTGATCCCTGGCGCTCTGCTTCGTCGCTTTAGCCCCCTTCTCGCTGTTTTGCACACTATTTGGTTTGTTATGTAACTATCAATCCGTAAATCTAAATGGTCACCTCTTTGACAGGCCCAATTATTCGCTGGTTCTGTGTTTCACTCAATTACGGCCAGCAAACAAAAAGAGCAACCGTTTAGCGCTAGCATCCCCGCTGTCAACGCTCGCTTAGGCAGCCCACTGGCAGGCGGGCAGAGAGTCCGCCCCCCACACCATATTAAGATCAGAAAAGCGGCAGCTAACATAAGCCCGGCCCTCAAACCTCAGGCGTTATCACAATACTCGAGTGTTATATCACCCACATATGTGTTGATATTTCTAAGTCAAATTAGAGCTTTGCCACTGCTCAACTGTACTGGCCAAAACTTTTGCGCCTGGCGCATTGTTAATTTGTTAGCAGTCAGTCACGTTGTAGTCGCCAAACTTCGCTGTACACACTAAGACGGGTCCCCCGAGCAAAACCAACCACTGTAATACCGAGGCGTCGTGCCAGTTCCACCGCCAAATGAGTCGGAGCCGACGGAGACACCACCAGCGGAAGTCCGGCCAAGACCGCTTTAAGGATAATGTCCGAAGATATCCGGCCACTTATCACCAACACCTTGTCCGTGGTGGCCACGTCTGAAAGAATTGTATGACCGATCACTTTATCTACAGCATTGTGGCGACCGATATCCTGACGGAAAATAGCCAGGTCTTGCGCTCCCCCAAGGGCAGCACTATGGACACCGCCGGTGAGTTTAAACAAGGCAGAGCGTTGGTGGAGCTCACGGATCAACCTCAAAACCCCTTCCGGGTTCAGTTTGAATGTGGATGTCACCGGCGCTAACTCAAAACTGCTTTGCCAACAATGGTAAAAGGCCGGCCCTTGGCCACAGCCCGATGTCACCGCACTTGGAGCCGGAACAGCCGCCGTGGTGGCGCTTTCAGCCGTCCATACATAAACTGATCGTTCCTCCGGAACAATCCTAAGCTCCCGTAGATCGCTCTTTTGGTTAATCAACCGAGCAGCCTTCAGATACCCCACTGCCAGTTCAGCTGGGTAATCCCAAGAACAATGCAGCCGGACTAATTCATGTTCGTTGACATAAACAGTGACTACATCTTCCCGGACAACCACATCTTTCTCAGCTTGCCAGGCACCATTGCTCCACTTGGCAATGCTCATAGTCACTGTTGGCTCCACTTTGTCCTCTCTCCTCGTGTCAGCATTCTTTCGGCGTGCAGTACGTCAGCAGGTGTGTTGATGTTAAAAAAGCTAATAAGATTGGGATCGAATTTCTTAATCTCATTCTCGTTTACGTGCAACACTCGCAGCGGTGCCGTGAAAAGAGCACTGAGCCGATAGTTACCCTTTTTTAGTAGGGACCTGATCTGTGGCAAAATATCGTAACGGTAAAAAGAGTGCAGCGGTTCCACATAGTGCCCGAGGCGCGGGACTACAATATCGTAGTCCCGGCCCCGTTCCTGTAAGTACCTGATCAGCTCGGGATTTAAACACGGCATATCGCAACCGGCAACAAAATGCAGGCCTTCCCCGGCAGCAACAAGACCTGCTTCAATACCGCTGAGTGGGCCATGGCCATAGTGGATATCTTTGACCACCGCTCCCGGAAAATCAGGGTACAGGTCAGGCGTATTAGTAACCAGAACAAGCCGGTTAAAGACCAGATTAAGACTCGCCGTCACATGGTCGAGCAAAGCCTTGCCGTCCAAAGAGTACAACGCCTTGTTAGTTACTCCGAGCCGCTTCCCTTTTCCTCCGGCTAGGATTATGCCGGCCACAGCCTCCACCCCTTACTCCGGTCCTTATGATATAGCCATACTTACCGTATCTACTTTGCTTGGGTCGGTTTAATATAAATTAGATAATAGCCGGTGCCAATAATTAACGCCCCTCCGATTAAGTTGCCCAATGTCACCGGGATTAAGTTGTTAGTAATGAAATTGCCCCAGGTAAGCGCTGACACGTCTTTGCCAAAAACCTCCACTATTTTGGCATCCGCCGTCAGCATTATGCCCGCCGGCACAAAGTACATGTTGGCAATACTGTGCTCAAACCCGCTAGTCACAAAAGCGGCGATGGGGAAGAACATGCCCCAAAGCTTGCCACTTATATCCTTGGCCGCCAGAGCCAAGATCACCGCCAGCGTCACCAGCATGTTACAGAGAATGCCTCTCGCCACTGCGGCCCCAAAGCTAAGCTGCACTTTCCCCAAAGCTATGCCCAGGGCGCGCGCTCCCACTGCTCCTCCGTTCGCCTGCCAAAGCCCCGTGCCTGCCATCAACCACACCATAATCAGGGAACCTAAGAAGTTGCTGAAGTAAACCAGCACCCAGTTCTTGAGCAGCTGTCCCCAGGTAATAACTCCGGTGTAGGCAGCAGGAACCATTAGATTGTTTCCGGTCCAAAGCTCTGCTCCGGCGATTACAACCAGCATCAGACCCAAAGTAAACGTTAGTCCCATCACAACCCGAGTCATGCCGTCGCCGAAGAAGCTACCCACATCGTTAGTGGCAATGGTGGCTAACTGAGCTGCTAAGGAAATATATACGCCGGCTAGAATACCTAACAAGATCATGTTAGTACTGCTAAGATTGCCTTTTCCTTTGCCAAAATTCAACAGCCCTTGTGCAGTCTCCGCCGGTGTGCTAAACATGCGATCCATCGTTCCGGACCTCCTTTAAAGTCGGTTTCTTTTCCTAACACCAAAACTCCCTATGTTGTGAGCTGACCGGTTCTGGCGGCGCAGCAGACGCAGTTGGTTCTGCTGCACCGCGAACAGGTGTACTCTCAGCTACAAGCTCCGTTAACTTATTTTCTCCACCTTCACCGCTGAAACCTTGTATTCCGGAATCCCGGAAACTGGGTCGTAGACAGCTTGGGTAAGAACGTTAGCCGCAGCTTCCCTGAAATGCATGGCGATGAACATCAGCCCCGGTTTAACCCGGTCAGTAATCTCCACCTCGGGCGTTATGCTTCCCCGCCGCGAGCTCACCCGGACAACCTCTCCATCTTCCAAGCCTAGCTTGGCAGCATCGGCAGGGTTAACTTCCAGCAGTCCGCTCGGAGCCAGCTCGTTCAGTCCATCCACCCGTCTGGTCATGGTGCCACCATGGTAATGATACAGAATCCGGCCGGTGGTCAGATAGAACGGGTACTCTTCATCCGGAAGCTCAGCCGCCGGTTTGTACTCTACCGGGGTGAACTTGCCCAAACCACGGGCAAATTTCCCTTTGTGCAGGTAAGTCGTTCCCGGATGTTCCTTGTCCGGGCACGGCCACTGCAAGCCCCCGTTTTCTAAGCGGTCGTAGCTTATGCCGCCATAGCTCGGCGTCACCGACGCGATTTCGTCCATGATCTCTTTGGGATGACTGTAGTTCATGGCATATCCTAACCGATTGGACAACTCGCAGATAATTTGCCAATCCGGTTTGGCTTCTCCCCGCGGGGATACGGCCTGCCGAACCCGGCAAACTCGGCGCTCAGTATTAGTGAAAGTGCCGTCTTTTTCGGCAAAGGAAGCAGCGGGCAGAACTACGTCGGCCAGCTCCGCCGTCTCGGTGAGGAAAAGGTCCTGAACTACCAGGAAATCAATATTCTCTAAACACTCGGTGGCATGGTTAAGGTCCGGTTCGCTCAGAAGTGGGTTCTCACCCATGATGTACATGCCTCTAATGGTGCCGTCACCGGCGCCCTTAAAGATCTGTCCCATCTTGAGACCCACTTCGGACGGAAGTGCAGACACACCCCAAGCCTGGGTAAACTTTTCCTGTGCATTTGGATCGAAAACTTTCTGGTAACCGGTGAAAACATCAGGTAGACCGCCCATATCGCATGCACCCTGCACATTGTTTTGGCCTCTGAGGGGATTCACGCCGGTACCAACCTTACCGAGGTTCCCCGTAACCAGAGCCAAATTAGCCATGGACAAAACGCCATCAGTGCCGGTGCTATGCTGGGTAAGACCCATGGTGTACAAAATGCTGGCCCGCTGGGCTGAAGCGTACAAGCGGGCTGCAGCCCTGAGATCGTCGGCCGGGACACCGCTTATCTTCTCCACTTCCTCCGGGGTATAAGCCGCTACAGCTTCTTTGACCGCAGCGAAATTCTCCGTCCGTTCTTCAATAAAGGCAGCATCCGCCAGGCCCTCTGCAATAATGACATTGAGCAACCCATTAGCCACTGCTACGTTAGTGCCGGGCCAAGGCCTGAGCCAAATGTCGGCTCGCTCAGACATGGTGGTCTGGCGCGGATCAACGACGATGAGTTTGGTTCCGTTTCGGGTGATAGCTTTGTGCACCCGGGTGCCAATCACCGGATGGGTCTCAGTAGTATTGGTACCCACAGCCAAGATAACTTCTGCCTGCTCTATTTCCTCAATACTGTTTGTCATAGCGCCGCTCCCAAATGCAGTAGCCAGACCGGCTACGGTAGGAGCGTGTCAGAGACGGGCACAATGGTCTACATTATTAGTGCCAATCACCGCCCGCATCAATTTTTGGAACAGGTAGTTTTCTTCATTGGTACATTTGGCTGACGTTAACCCAGCAATGGCATTCGGGCCATATTCAGACTTGATAGCCCCCAGTTTTTCTGCCACCAAATCCAAAGCCTCGTCCCAGGTGGCTTCTTCAAACTGGCCGTTCTTTTTGATCAAGGGTGTGGTTAGACGGTCTGGGCTGTGAACAAATTCATAGCCAAAGCGTCCCTTCACACACAAGTATCCTTGGTTGTGGCTGTCAGCAATGTTGCTAACCCCGACGATTTTGTCATTCTTTACGTTCAGAGCCAACTGGCAACCCACACCACAATACGGACAGGTAGTGGGTATTTTTTCAACCTCGTAATCCCGTCCCAATCCATGACTCGGTTTCGCTGTCAGCGCTCCCACCGGACACATGTAGATGCACTGGCCGCAGGACACACAAGGTGAATCGGCCAATTCCCCGTCGAATAAGGTACCTATCTTGGTGTCAAAGCCACGGTCGATATAGCCAATGGCATGAACACCCTGGACTTCAGCACATATACGCACACATTTGCCGCAGAGAATGCATTTGTCCATATCCCGTTCTATGAACGGGTTGCTGTCGTCAATTTCGTATTGACGCGTCTCGCCTCGATACGGTGTATCTTTGACTCCATACTCATAACAATACTGCTGCAGTTTACACTTGCCGTTGGCTTCACAAGTCAGACAATCCAGGGGATGATTGGCAATAATAAGCTCCAGAATCGTTCGCCGTGCTTCCTTCACTCTCGGGCTGTTAGTATGAATAACCATGCCCGGCCCTACCGGCTGAGCACAAGCAGCCGGCAAGTTCTTCTTGATCTGCTCCACTTCCACTACACACAACCTACAGGCCCCGGCTACAACTAAATCCCGTTCATAGCACAAAGTAGGGATTTCTATACCAAGGCTCTCTGCCGCTGCCAAAATGGTGGTCCCTTCAGGGACTGATCCCTGACGACCATCCATGGTAAACTCCACCATCTTCAACGGCAAGACCTCCTCTCGTTATGATGTCGCTCTAGCTCCGCAGCCATTGTGCGCTGCCCACACAACTGCCACGAATTCTACCCTTGAAAAACCAATACTCTCTACAGCCCGGACACAACCAAACCTAGATCAATCCGCCCCTACCCGGAGGTTTGACGGGTAGTATAGAGCCGGTCGCCACCAAGCCCGACCGCGGCATTGAGGCCGATATCAGGGACAGGTCCAGCGGTAATACAACAGGGCACCTTATATTGCCTTAGCAGTTGCTCGGCCTGTCCCTGACTAAATTATCTCACCGTAAGCTTCTTAACAACTCAAGCTCCACTTATTAAAAAGCCGACCGCTCAGTATAGTGCGTATGAAGCAGTTCGTGCGACTTGTGGGATAAAGGTTCACCTAAGAACTCTTTATACAGTGTTTGAACCGCCGGGTTTTCATGGGATTTTCTGATTGGCATACCCTTATCAGCATCGTAAATAGCTTTAATCCTGGCTTCCCGTGCTTCACGATCCACCGGGATGGGCTGCCCGCCGCCGCCTATACAGCCACCGGGACAAGCCATTATCTCCACAAACTGCCACGGAGCCTCGCCGGCCTTGATCTTGTCTAGGATTTGGCGAGCATTGGCCAAACTGTTAGATACGGCCACTTTGACTTTAGTGCCGTCCAGATCTACTTCTGCTTCTTTGATACCGGTAAGACCGCGCACTTCGGTGAAATCTAGGGCTTCCAAGGTCTTTCCGGTAACCACTTCGTATACCGTTCTCAGGGCTGCTTCCATCACGCCGCCGGAAGCGCCGAAGATAACAGCCGCACCGGTAGAAATTCCAAGCGGATCGTCGTAGTCTTCCTCCGGCAGACCTTCGAAGTTAATGCCGGCTTCCTTAAACATACGAGCCAATTCACGAACGGTAAGAACAGCATCCACATCGGCTACACCTGAGGCTGTCATTTCCGGCCGCTGAGCTTCGTATTTCTTGGCGGTACAGGGCATAATCGATACTACATACATGTCTTCGGCCTTGACCCCGATCTTGTCGGCATAGTAAGTCTTGGCTATAGCGCCAAACATCTGTTGTGGCGACTTGCAAGTGGAAACATGGGGCAAAAGATCCGGATAAAAGTGCTCGCAGAACTTGACCCAACCAGGGCTACACGAGGTAAGGAGCGGCAAGGGACCTCCGTTCTTCAGCCGGTCTAACAGCTCGTTCCCTTCTTCTAAAATAGTAAGGTCAGCGGTGAAATCAGTATCGAAAACGTTGTCAAATCCCAGCCGTCTGAGACCGGCCACCATCTGGCCAGTAACAATAGCTCCCGGTGCCATGCCCAGTGCTTCACCCACAGCCACCCGGGTTGCCGGTGCCGTTTGTACTACAACATATTTATCAGGATCGGCGAGAGCGGCCCAAACATCATCCACATAGCTCTTTTCGGTGATGGCACCGGTAGGACAAACCGTAGAGCATTGGCCGCAATTGACACAAGCCACTTCGGCCAGCTTCTGTCCGAACAGGGGCTCTACCACCGTGTCCCAGCCACGATTGATATAGCCTAAAGCATGTACGCCCTGCACTTCGTCACACATACGAACACAACGTCCGCACAAAATGCACTTGTTCGGGTCGCGCACCAATGCTGGGCTGGAGTCGTCGATGGGAACATGGCGTTTTTCGCCGCTATAGCGTACTTCCCTTACACCCAGGTCATGGGCCAGGGTCTGGAGCTCACAATTACCGGAGCGCTCACAGGTTAGACATTCAAACGGGTGGTTGGCCAGCAGCAGTTCCAAAGCAATACGGCGAGCCTCGCGCACCAGCGGCGTATTGGTATAAACCTCCATACCATTAGCCGCCGGCATGACACAAGCCGCAGCTAAGCTCTTGCCGCCTTTTATTTCCACCACACATAAACGACAGGCGCCTTCAGGCCGAAGCTCGGGATGATAGCAAAGGGTCGGAACGTTAATGCCGGCTGCACGCGCTGCCTCCAGCACGGTGGAACCCTTTGCCACCTGAACCTGGCGGCCATCTATGGTTAACGTGATTGTGTCCATCTTCAGTCCTCCTTGGGCTGTCAATCAAGCACGGACAATGGCCTTGAACGGGCAGCGTTCGGCACAGGCACCGCACTTAATACATTTGTCGGGATCGATAACATGCACAGCCTTTCTCGTGCCGGAAATAGCACCCACCGGGCAGACTTTGGTGCAGGCAGTGCAACCGCGGCACAGTTCCGGCTTAATCTTGTAGGTGAGAAGCGCTGTGCACACCCCGGCCGGACAACGCTTGTCCCGAATGTGGGCTTCGTACTCGTCACGGAAGTAACGGAGCGTGGACAGGATCGGATTGGGAGCTGTCTGGCCCAAACCGCAGAGGGCACTGTTTTTCACTATCAGAGCCGTCCTCTCCAGCAGATCCAAGTCTTCCATCTTGCCTTCGCCGGCCGAGATTCGATCCAGGATCTCCAGCATGCGCTTAATGCCTTCACGACAAGGAGTGCATTTCCCGCAAGACTCCGCTCGGGTGAAACTAAGGAAGAAACGAGCCACGTCGACAATACAAGTCTCTTCGTCCATTACTACCAAGCCGCCGGACCCCATAATGGCACCGGCACCGGTCAGGGATTCATAGTCTACACCTAAATCCAGCTGACTCTCCGGCAGGCAGCCGCCGGACGGCCCGCCCATCTGAACCGCTTTGAATTTCTTGCCATCGGGAACACCGCCACCGATGTCGAAGATGATCTCCCGCATGCTAATACCCATGGGAACTTCCACCAAACCGGTGTTTTGCACTTTACCGGTAAGAGCAAAGACCTTAGTCCCTTTACACTTTTCTGTACCCATGGAAGCAAACCAGTCGGCCCCTCGTAGAATAATGTCTGGGACATTGGCCCAGGTCTCCACGTTGTTGATATTAGTAGGTTTGCCCCAGAGGCCGGAGTTGGCTGGGAATGGCGGCCGTGGCCAAGGCATACCGCGCTGGCCCATGATCGAAGCCATGAGCGCAGTCTCCTCACCGCAAACAAAAGCACCGGCACCTTCTTTGATGTGGATGTGGAAAGAAAAATCGGTTCCCAGGATATTGTCGCCCAAAAGCCCCATTTCTTCGGCTTCTTTTACCGCCAGGTGTAGTCTCTTCACCGCCAGCGGATACTCAGCCCGAACGTAAATATAGCCCTCACTGGCACCGATGGCATAAGCCCCGATGGCCATACCCTCCAGCACCCGGTGGGGATCGCCTTCCATGATACTACGGTCCATAAACGCGCCCGGGTCGCCTTCGTCACCGTTGCAGATAATATATTTAGGCTCACCTTGGGCCTTGCGACAGAAGTTCCACTTGAGACCGGTGGGGAAACCAGCGCCGCCGCGGCCGCGCAGCCCGGCCTTCAATACTTCGTCCACCACCTGCTCCGGGGTCATTTGGCCCAAGGCCTTACCCAGGGCGGTATAACCGTCGCGACCAATGTACTCTTCAATAACTTCGGGGTTGATATAACCGCAGTTTCTCAGCACCAACCGTTGCTGTTTGTGATAGAACGGCAAGTCACCGTAATGCGGAACCCGCTCTGCTGTAAGCGGCTCCTTGTACAGTAAGCGTTGAACTACCCGGCCTTTGAGTAAATGCTCGCTGACAATGTCGGCTACGTCATCAGGCTGTACGTGGACATACATAGTGCCCTCTGGATAGACAATTACCAGCGGGCCCATTTCACACAAGCCATGACAGCCTGTAACCACTAAGTTAACCTCTTTGTCTAAACCGTTCTTGGCCAGTTCTTCTTCTAATCGGGCCCTAATCTGCGGTGATCCGCCCGAGGTACAGCCAGTACCACCACATACTAGGACATGTGCACGGAAAATCTGCACTTCTTTGACCTCCCTTTTGCCACAGTAACCTGCTCCGGATGCAGCTAGTCCGTCCGACCGATCACCAGGTCTTCCACAATTTGCCCATTGACCACATGCTGCCCGATGATCCGAGGAATGTCCCGCGGAGTCACATTACCGTAGGTGATACGTTCTTCGTTCGGGCGAACTACGTCTACTAAAGGTTCCATCTGGCACATGCCGATACAACCTGTCTGTAGAATGTTCACGTTAAGATTGCGTTTGGCCAATTCTTCCAGAATAGCCGTCATTACTTCCCTGGCTCCGGCTGCAATGCCGCAAGTGCCCATCCCCACAATAATTTGGGTCTCGCTGCTCAGGCGGTTTTGCATACCCTGTCTAGTATCTTCACGCAACCGGCGCAGATCGTCCAAACTCTGAAGCTTGCTCGTCACTTTATTCACCCCCATGCAAATTAGCCAGCTCGTCAGTAATATACGCCTGCAAAAAGGTTAACACCTTCGGCTCTGTCAGTGGAACTGGATCGAGCTCAGCTCTAAGTTCACGCGTATCCAACCGAAATTCAATCCCATTAACAATATGCCGATACAGAAAGTCTACCTCTGATTGACCCACTAACAGTGTAGTGATGGTACTCGCCATATCGCCCAGCGGCGGTAAATCCCAGTGATCCAACTCAAAAGTTGCTGTCACCTTGGTACCTCGACCCGGCTCAGAATCAATGGTCAGATCGCCGCCGCATTGACGGGCTGTCATAAAAAGGAGCGGTAGCCCTAGCCCCACTCGCCTAGTTGTTCTAGTAGTAGTGAACGGATCCAGCACCTGGACAACAAACTCGCTCTCCATACCACGCCCGTTATCCTCAATGCCGATGGTGAGCCGGTTGGTCATTGTGTCTTCATTAATAATAATTATTACCAACGTGGCTCCGGCAGCTAAAGAGTTTTGAGCCAGATCCAGAACATGAAGGGCTAGTTCTTCCATTTTTTATTCGTATTTGGCGAGGATAGCGGCCACTTTGTCCGCTGTCAGGCGGCCATGAGTATCTTCGTCAATCATCATTACCGGGGCTAGACCACAGCAACCCAGACAAGCCACCGGCTCTAACGTATAGCGCAGGTCTTCGGTGGTCTCGCCTGGTTGAATTCCCAGTTCTTTCTCCACTTCGGCGAGGATTTTGGCCGAACCCCGCACGTGACAGGCTGTACCCTGGCAAACACGCACCACATGGCGCCCGCGCGGCTTTAAGTGGAACTGAGCGTAGAATGTGGCCACGCCAAAAATATCAGTGGCCGGGATCTTGAGTGCTGCCGAAATCTCTCTAATTGCGTCTTGAGAAATGTAACCTTGTACTTCCTGGACTTCTTGGAGAACCGGTATCAGCGAACCCCGTTCCCCTTTGTGCCGAGCCAAAATCTTGTCCAGTTCGGACGGCTTGGCTTCTTTGTTACCGCATACACATGCGCACATACATAGTCCCCCTTTTTCCGAATGCCCATCGATGAAAGAAGTGTACCCCGTCCGCATTGGAAGCGGGGAAAACAAATTAGAATATGGTTCCCTCCGAAGCAATCACCACCTTCCGGTTCTTACGACCGGCACAGGCCAACGCTATTTCAGCTAGTGTTGGCGCCGCCACATAAAAGAACGTTGATCTAGGGGTTCCGAAATCGCCCAAGCAGTGAGCATCGGACGATGTCACCAAAGTATATCCTTCAAGCGCTGGAAAGCGCTTCCGGGCCCTTTCTTCATCCAATCGGGTTGAAATCTCTAGGGCCGCCGGCTTTAGATCCGGCGGTACGAAACCTAAGTTGGCGATGAGACTAAATGCCGGTCGGTCCACATGAGCCGGGATAATAATACCACCGTGGCGGCAAGTAAGATCACGCAATTGTTCCAGCGACAGTTCCACCGAATTGAGTAACATTCTTTCCTCAAAGGCAACTATATTCTCTTTGGCGTCCACAATAATTTGATCGCCAAAAATATCAGCTCGGTTACGGATAGCCGGCAAACTGGCGTAGATATGCTCACCGGCTGCAGCTAACTGATCCAGGTCGGGGAAGAAACAAAGTACATGAACTTCCTCCCGCGTCTGAACCTCTATTCCCGGCAACACACCGATACCGTATGGCTGCGCCAGTTCAGTTACCGCTGCCACGTTGGCCCAAGCATTGTGATCAGTCACCCCGAGGATATTCAGCCCCCGATTCAAGGCCGCCGTCACTAATCCTTGCGGGCCCATGTCCAGTTCAGCACAGGGCGACAATACCGTGTGCACGTGAAGATCAGCTTTGAGCCAGTTCAGCCTGACCATGATCGGCTCCCACGCCTAAAGCATATAGGCGCCCTATCACCTCGAAAGCAGCCAGCGATGTGGTAAGAATGGGTATGCCCTCTTCTTCGGCTTTAAGCAGTGTGTCTGCCTGGGGTTCAATCCCCCCGGCAATAACTATTCCGGCTAGGTTTAGCAAGGCAGCCACGGCCACAATGTTTTGATGGGCCTGAATGGTGACCCAAATATTTCCCTCTTTAGCTCGGGCCATCACATGGCTTAGTAAGTCCGAAGCGTACGCTCCTTTTACCACGCGGTCAAGCTGTTTCTGTCCAGCCTTAACCTCAAGTCTCAGTTCCGGAATCTGTACCAGTTGTGTCAGCTGCATCCTTCTTTCCCCCCTTATTGGCTTTGCGTGTATCCATGGCTGGAGGCACCACCTGAGCTAGGTTATAGGTATCTAAAGCCAGACTCATGATCCGCTCACGCAGCTTAAAGATACAGTCTGTCTCCGTAGCCTTACCCACGGCAATATCCTCAGCCAGAGCCCGGCACGTGGGAGCGCCGCACGAACCACAATCGAGACCTGGTAGCAGTTCCATCAATTCATTAACCAGCTGCAGTTTTTGCATAGCTTTCTTTAGGTCCCGATCCAAATGAACAATGGGGCGCGGTTCTACCGCAATGCTCGGTACTTCCACCTGATCTGCACCTAATTGATGCAGTCGATCGCTCAAAGGTGCACTCTGGGGCAGATCACGCACCAAATGCTGCAAGCGCACACCGGCCACAAAACGGTTGTTCACATTCAAGATGCCGCCTACACAACCTCCCGGGCAGGCCTGGGCTTCAATAAAATCAATATCTCCTAGCCGCCCGAGCTCAATTTCCTCCAGCACACTAATAACATTATGAATCCCGTCCACAATAAGGGAGTTCTCAATCCCACTGGCAGCTTGTTCACCACCGGAACTGCCCCAACCGATCCCTACCCTATCGGCTCGCACCATACATGGATGTCCTTGCCGCAAGTTTTGCAGCAACTCACCATAAACATCTGTAACAGCCAGTACCCGATCCACTTCAGACAGTACGCCCCCCACTGGGTTTTTCACCGCTGTTACTTTAGCCGGACAGGGGCTAAAGAAAAAGAGACCGATCTTGTCCGGATGAATACCGGTCTTCTCTGCCGTCAGCCAGCGGGCCAAGCTGGCTGTTACATGCATCGGGCTTTCCAGCGGAATGATATGATCTACTAACGAGGGAAAACGTACCTGAACCAAACGTACCACTGCCGGGCAAGCTGATGAGATCAGCGGCCGCAAGTGCCGATTGGTCTGAAAATACTCGCCCACAGCCCGGGACACGATTTCCGCTCCTAAGGCCACTTCCCACACATCATCAAAACCCAGGCTTTTTATTGCTGCCAAAATCCGGCCCGGCCCTACATTGTCACGAAATTGTCCGTACAGGGACGGTGCCGGTAAGGCGATGGTGTAGGCAAATTGGGGCAAACCATGGATAGTGTCGCGCTCCACATATTTCGCATGGTTAGGACAAGCGCGAATACACTCTCCGCAGTCGATGCACCTATCCTCCATAATCTCAGCTTTGCCATGGCGAACACGGATCGCCTCAACTGGGCAACGCTTAATGCAATTCACACATCCTTTACACTTTTCTCGATCAAGGCGGACTGAGTGGAAGTAATCCATGCCTTATCCCTCGCTCGTCAGTAGATAGATGGTGATTTCGACTCTGGTGCCCTCATTTGCATTAGTGTTGATGACAAGTTCATCAGCACACCTCTTCATATTGGGAAGACCCATGCCGGCGCCAAAACCCATTTCCCGAATTTCTTCCGAGGCAGTAGAATAGCCTTCTTCCATGGCTTGGTCCAAATCCCGTATTCCTGGCCCTTCATCCTGGGCCACTATTCTAATCGCATCTTCTGTGACTCTCAGCCCCATTCGACCGCCATAAGCATGGATGATAATATTCATCTCAGCTTCATAGGCACAAATAGTGGCCCGCCGGACCAATTTCGGCGGTAGATTAAGCGTCTCTAAAGTCCGTTTGATATTACTGGCTGCCTGCCCGGCTGTAACAAAATCACGACCGGTGATAAAAAGGGTAAGATCGTAACTGTTAGCAAAACTCATTGTTATCATCCTGGCCAACTCTGGAGCTTCTCAGTCCAGCCTTATAAAGAATTCCACAGGCCTCATACATATGAAGATGGGTCCTGAACAGAGGCAATCCGCGCCGCTCAGCCATTTCCAGCACATCCCGGCTTGGTTTCTTGCCCCGGACAAAGACAATTCCAGTCAGGTCCACTAAATCAGCCGCTGTCACCACTTGTGGGTTGGTAAGGCCGGTAAGCAAAAGGGTTCGTTCCTTGACGAATGCCAGTACATCCGAAATAAGATCGGCCGCGCCAGCAGCGGTTATCTCCACCGACGCATCCACCGGGGCCACTAACACCTCCGCTTTGAGCAACCGCTCTACGTCAGCCAGTTTCACTCCTCATTCCTCCTGCCAAAGCAAATGGTAGGAAGGCTACAACTGTTTGACAATGTTACAACAAATACTTATTCGCTTTACCCGACAAAATTCCTTCTTAATTAGTCACTATTTTGTCTAAGGGTCAAGGTTCATAATCTTTTTTACACGAAAAAAGCGCCTTAATCGGCGCTGCGCAGCCTTTGGTACCAGTCGACAAACACATTGATCCCCCGGCTAATAGCAGCGGACTTCTCATGGGCCGGAGCCTTGGCAGCCTCGGCCAAATTAGAATTTACGTCCTGCAACATGGCCGTCAAAGCCTGTTTTCTGTCAGCGGAGATTGTTATTTCTTTTGCTGCTTTTAGGAGCTCACTCATTTCTGCCCGGGCTGTTTCCAGTCGGCCTTCTTCGGCAGCGATCAAAGCCTGGGCTACACTCTCAGCCAGCGCCAGCGTAAACTGGTAATAATCCTGCTCTAGGGCGGCGTAACCTAGTTCTCTGGCTGTTACAAGCTTCTCTACCACTATGGGCTGTAACAGATTGGTACTGATTCGGTCTCGAAAGGATTCTGCCTGTGGGCGTCCAAAAAAGAGTCCGGCGCGAACTTGAGTTAAATCACCGGCTGGAATTAATTCCACCGGCACGCCCTGGACAGAAAACTCTTGTGCCAACCGCTCAGCATTATCCTTTTGCCCAAAAGCCCCCACTTGTACCTGAAATAAGCACAGCTCAGGAATGCGAACAGAGCCGTCTATTGGTTTAGACTCGCTTTCTGCTTCCGGTAAAGAATTTGGCGCCTCCTCTGGCGAAGCCGGTTGTTGCAAAACGGGGTCAGGTGTGGTTAGAGTGTCACGGCTCGTCTGTTGGTTGAACAAAAACGTTCCCATGAAATATCCCAGTGCTATTGCTGCTATGGCTGCCACCATAAATTGCAGCAGGCATCCCGGCCGCCTCTTCTTGGGCTGTGGCCGGCGTACTCGCCGCCCTCCCACAGATACTCCCCCTTATTCGCCACTATACCGACAACAATCGAACTCTGCTCGTTAATAATTCGCCAACCAGTTAGAAAAATCCTGCTTGATTAACATCCTTTCCTACCGGGAAGATTATATGTTGGGATAATGCCAGAGCAAAGGGTGGGCATAATGTCTGCTGACTTTTGGGTCCTGTTATTGGTGCCGTTTATTTTAGTGCTTAGCAACTCGCTTCTTATACCGGTTCTGCCGCAAATTCAAACTGCACTGGGAGTGACTTTATTTAAAAGCGGACTTATTATTACCGCTTTTTCCCTTACCGCTGGCCTGGTTATCCCTGGAGCCGGCTATTTATCCGATCGGATCGGTCGAAAAGCTGTCATGGTACGGGCTTTGGTTTTATTTGGTCTCGGCGGCACGGCTGCCGGTATCTCCGCTTGGCTGCTAAAAAATCCCTATCCCTGGATTCTGGCCGCCAGGGTACTACAGGGAATCGGCGGCGGCGGTACTTATCAGTTGGCCCTGGCCTTAGCCGGGGATATTTACACCGGTAAAGAACGCAGTCGGGCAGTAGGCTATTTGGAAGCAGCCAACGGCTTGGGCAAAGTTGTAGCTCCTTTGCTCGGGTCGGCAGCAGCACTCCTGGCTTGGTTCGCTCCTTTTTTTCTCTATGGCCTGCTGGCTTGGCCGGCGGCCCTCTTGGTTTGGTTTGTTTGCCAAGAACCACCGCCGTCGGCTCCGCCGGAAGCTAAAACATATATAGCGGAGCTAAAACAAGTCTGGAGCAAGCGGGGTTTGGGTTTAGCCGCCTGCTTTGCTGCCGGCTTCTTGGCCCTGTTTCTGTTCTTTGGACTGTTGAGTTACTTGTCCGATGTGATGGAAGAAAAGATGGGCATAAAAGGGTTTACCCGTGGGCTGCTGGTGGCAATTCCAGTACTGTCTCTCACCCTAACTTGCTCCTTTATCGGTGTCTATTTGGAAAAACGCCTGGGCCCGCCGGTAAAGTTAGCGCTGCTTTTGGGGCTCGCTGTGGTGAGCGTCGCTCTGGTTGCTTTAGCCCTGCTGCCAGCCGGGTATCTGTACTTCGTTCCCCTGGTAGCGACAGCGGTTGGTCTAGGCATATTCCTGCCCGGACTTAATCTGCTAATTACCAGTGCCGCCAGCAGTGAGCGGGGCTTTGTAACCGCCCTCTACGGTACAGTGCGATTTTTCGGTGCCGCTCTCGGGCCGCCGGCGGTAGGGCTGGGTTTAAAACTGGGAAAGACAACGCTTTTTTTAATTTTTGCTGCCCTCGCCGGCACAATTCTAGCTCTGGTTTGGCGGTTGGTGGATCCTAACCAGATGCTGCCAAGAAACCTGGTAAAGACCTCCGGGGATAATGATAACACAGCGGCAAATAACTAAAACGAGGTGAATTCCCATGACCGAAAAGACTAAGTTTTTCAGGCCGCAGACTCGAGGCGAGGAAGAAGACCTGTATGGCCTCAATATCCTAACCGACGGCGACCGTATGGGGGAGGTAATTCCCAGTTTGCATGCCTGGATGCCACCGGAAGCCATGCGTGAACGGGTAAACTACCATGAGGAGGTGACAAAAGACTTGGCCCAGAAGAAAAGCAAAAATCGTGCCCAAAAAAAGGGCCAGAAACGGCCCTCATATCCCGGCGTTCAGTCCGACCAAAACCATGATACCTATTTAGAAGCCAAAGCTCCGCGCGAGCAGATGAAGACTACCCAGGAACTGTTGGAAGAATACGGTGAAGATCTCATCGAGGCCAACGGTAAGGGGCCGCGCCGTCCCACCGGTTGATAGCCTAAATCGAGCGCCGCGGTGCGGCGCTCAGGTATGTTCCCGGCTTCATGCGCTCGCCGGCAACCAATTCCAGCCCAACCAGGCAACATAAACGTAGCCGGTGGGATGTCCCCTTCGCTCCATGCGACCTGAGGACGAATTAGCTCGGCTCGCTCGGGGGCTCCGGGGAACTCGCCTTCGGCTCAGACACCCACTCCGCCCTATCCTCGCTCGCCTGCGCTATTTTAATAGCGGTCGCCAAATTGCGCTCAGGGGACATTCCCGCCGGCTAAAGCACCCTCGATATTAAGGGCTGAGCCGGAGCCGTTTTTCACTGTCTGCAATATCGGGCACATTGCCCCCGTTAAGCGGAAATCCCAGTCTAAGCACAAAGAGTGAAAGCAGGGCTGCGCAAGTACAGGCCTGCTTTTTTCAGGTCACAAAATATTTAGCGCCCGCAATATGTCAATCAGTACGCTGGCCAGTCCGGCGGCCATCACCGGACCCACCGGTATGCCGCCCAAAAAAGCCATGGAAATAAGAGATCCCAACACTACACCGGCTGCCAGAGACGGCTCCCACTGCAGCAAGGTTACACCTCTGCGATTCATGAGAGATGACAACACACCGCCGATAATAGCTACGAGCCCAGTAGGAGAAAACAAAGTGGCCATAATATCAGCCAGGCCGAATTCCCCTGCCAAAAGCGGTGCTAAGACAGCTACCGTAAGCAACAGCAAGCCTAAGAAGACCCCGTGCTGACAAAACAACAGCAGTGCCGGTCGCAGCGGCTCCAAGCCCAAAACCAAAACAAACGCAGCGGCTCCGGTCAAAACGGGGTTTTTGGTGAATATGCCGATTAGAAATACCAGGGCCAGCATCACAGGGCCTTCCTTCACCTAGCTCACCTCTGTACATGATATGCCCTGTCCTACAGGCAAATGTTACTTTCACATTTCGAGGCCACCGATCGTATCCTATGACAAAAGATTCATAAGGAGGTCTCGGTTGTGAATCGTTTCTGGTTGTGTTTGCTGGCAGCGTTAGTAATCGGTAGCAGCCTAGTGGGGTGCAGCAAAACCCCCAAGAGTGAGGCCGTTCCAATTATCAGGCTAGCCGATCAATTTGGCTTGGGGTATGCGCCTCTAACCGTAATGTTGGAAAAGAAGTTGCTGGAACAACATCTGCCTGATATCAAGATCGAACGACTTAAATTCGGCTCTGGCGGGGCCGTACGAGAAGCCATGATTGCCGGCCATCTCGATGTCGGCTTCATGGGAATTCCACCCTTTTTGGTGGGATGGGACAAGGGCGTGGACTGGAAGATTGCCGGTGGCCTGGGTTCTATGCCGCTGTTACTTCTCACTTATAAAGAAAACATTAAGGGCATTCGGGACCTTCAACCCAATGATAAAATTGCCCTACCCGGTCCGGGCAGTAACCAGCATATTTTGCTGGCTATGGAGGCAGAGAAGACGTTAGGCGACGGCCGAGCCCTAGATGATCTCATTCTGGCCATGCCTCATCCCGATGCGGCTACCGCTTTGCTCACCCAGCAAGACGTGACTTGCTACTACGGTGCTCCACCATATCAATATGAACTGCTGAAAAACCCAAGTATTTACCAGGTGACCGACAGTTTTACCGCTTTCGGCTCCCCCTTTTCCTATATTGTGGCTGTGGCCTCCAGTGATTTTTATCAGCGACAACCGGAGGCCTATGAAGCCTTTTGCTCTGCCCTAAAAGATACCCTGGCTTTTATGAACCAGCACCCAGATGAGACAGCCGAGATACTGGCCCGGGTAGAAAAAACCGTCCCTGCTACCACTTACAAAGAACATCTTACCTGGCCCGGCACCACCTGGGACATTACACCGCTGGGAATCATGCACTATGCCAGGAATATGCAGACATCCGGCTATATTGAAAAAGTGCCGGAATCATGGAAACAAGTAACCTTTCCTAATCTTCACGAGCTTTCCGGCAGTTAAAACAGCCATTAATTTACAGTATATTTGTCAACAAAAACCATAGACTAGCAACGGAAACTTCCTCTTGCACGAAAGAGCGGCTGTGCAATAGTACGGTCGGTCTTTCGTTTTTTTTGTTGGGAAAGAAGGAAATAACTTTATATCATATCAATAGCCTTTTCGGCCAAACTAAGAGCGAAAGGAGGTGACATCAAAATGGCAAGAGGAAGTGTTAACAGGTCACGCGGTGCAAACCACGTAGTTCCTGAAGCTTGGGATGCCATGAATCAGTGGAAATATGAAGTTGCGCGGGAATTGGGTGTGGATACCAATATTCAAAACGGCTACTGGGGTAATGTCACTTCCCGTGATGCCGGTTCTGTAGGAGGTCATATGACCCGAAAAATGGTAGAGATGGCCCAGCAGCAACTGGCCGGCAAATACACTCCTACAACCAAATAACTTCTAACACAATAAGCGACGTGGATTCAAGGCTGTAAGCCTTGCAACCACAAAACAAGGGCCTCTCCCTTCTGGAGGCCCTGTTTTTTTGCTTTTTTCTGTTATCAGCTCAACCCTAGCGGCTAGCACCACCGCCCCCGGAAGAACCGCCGCCAAAACCGCCCCGGCCGGAGAATCCACCCCCGCCGCCGAAGCCGCCACCAAAACCGCCAAAACCACTGCCTGAGCCCCCGCCGCCGAAGAAATCATCAAACGGTCCGCGTCTGTGGTTGTCAAATCCGCTCCACCACCAAGGATAACGAAAGCGACGATAGTTGCGCCCCCGCCAGAACAAGATGATGAAGATAACGAACAGGATTAACAAAGGCAGCAATATCAAGACTAAAGAATTGAAACCAGGATCAAGCTGAACATATTCCCCTGCCGGGACCAGTTTCGGGTTTGCTTCCAGATCAACTCCGTATTCATTGGCTACAGCTGCCACCAGGGCCAAGTATCCGGCCCTAATCCCCGCGTCGTACTCTTGCTCATCCCACAGCGGCAATACCATTTCGTCTAAAATGCGACCGGCTTTGCCGTCCGGTATGGCCCCTTCAAGACCATAGCCCACCTCGATGCGGACTTTGCCTGGTTGTCCCTGGAGCAACCTTTCCTTGTCCACAAGCAGCAGAACGCCGTTGTTCTTTTCGTTGTCACCTAAACCCCAGTGACGAAAGAGCGCCAGAGCGTAGTCCTCAATAGTTGAACCGCCCAGCGAAGGAACCGTAACCAGAACCACATCGGCCTTGGTCTGCTCCCAAATTTCGAGGCCAGCGGCTTCGAGCTCTCTCTTGGTTTCTTCGCCCAAAAGATCGGCAAAATCGTTGACTGACTTTGCCGGCTGGGGTGGGTCTGGAACCTTCGGTGCCGCCGTTAAGGTGACGCTTATTGTACCAAGCAGAACCATTACAACCACACAAAGAGTAACTCTTCTGGCTTTATTGCCCTGTTGGCCGTTCATGGCACTTTCCCCCTTCGGTGGTGCCGTTTTCACTCGCTAAAACTTGACTTCCGGTGCCTTATGGGCACTTTCCTCCGCTTGGAAATACTCTCTAGGGGCAAAACCTAACAGACGCGCCCAAATTGTCGTCGGAAACCGGCGAATAGTGCCATTATAGCCTTCCACTGCGGTGTTATAATCCATGCGAGCCACAGCAATACGATTCTCGGTGCCCGCCAGTTCATCTTGAAGCTGCCGGAAATTAGCATCGGCTTTCAAAGTGGGATAATTTTCCACCACCACTAACAACCTGCTCAGAGCACTGCTAAGTTCAGCATCGGCTTCTGCTGTCTCCCGTACCGTTTGGGCTCCAGCCAATTTGGCCCGGGCCTCACTAACGTCAGACAGAACTTTTTCCTCGTGGGCGGCAAAGCCCTTCACTGTTTCTACCAGATTCGGGATTAAGTCGGCTCGCCTTTGCAGCTGATTTTCAACCTGACTCCACTTGCCGTTCACACCTTCATCAATAGCTACCAGGCGATTATAGCTGCCAAAGCCGGTAAGTGCAAATATCAACACAATCGCAACTATGATTAATAGACCTTTCTTCACTGTGTTTCCCTCCCCCTTAGATTTTCCTTCCTTACTCGTGTATGATTATAGAGCTTGAGTGTGCATATTACAAGTTTCTGCTTAAGCTTTTCAGTGTCAATTTATTACTGATTGGAACAAATGGGCACCCATCGGCGTCATAACAAGCAAGGGAAAGAAAACAAGGAGGATTGAAATGACAGTGAAAAAACAACTATCGTCGATAGTATTATTGGTTCTTCTAATGTCTTTGGTCGGCTGCAAACCTGTAGTGCCCAATACTAACCCGGACCCGGACCCGGACCCGCCGCAGCCGCCGCTGCATTCAAGTGACGTTTTCCCCCGACTACAAGAGACAGCCAGCTTTGCCCTGCCTTCGGGAGACATACGTTGGATGAGCCCGGAAGACATCTCCTCAGACGGGGACTGGCTGGCTCTAATAGCCAATGATAATCAAAACGAGACCCTATGGATTTACTCGCCAGCTCAGCAACAAGGGCAAGCTATCTACAGCATCCCCGCTGAAGAGGTATCGGCTGGCCGTCTGCTGCTTCTCACCGTGGGCTGGACCACGAACAACCAGTTAGTCTTTGCTCGTCAAGGCACACAACCGGACGGCACCCATAAAGGCGAACGCGGCTTGCTACTCTTGACTGCCGACCCTGGCTCTGGAACAACCAAGGAACTATCCTGGGTACCTAACCCCCAAGATTACGTTAAACAAATACTTCTAAACCAGGAATCCGATTACGTCCTGGCTCATGTGGGGAATTCACTGTGGCAAGTGCCACTAAGCGAGGCCTCAAGTAAAGTGGTTCGCACCGATTTTCCCAGGTACGACGGCCTTTTCTTCCTGCGACCGTCACCGAATAAGTCCCAGTTCGTTTATCAGTTTTTTGAACCGGAAAGACGCGGCATCTATCTGTTGGATGTAGCCACCGGTACTGAGACTTGTCTGGCCAAGGCGGGGGAGACCTTTAGCTTTGGACCCCTGTGGTCACCGGATGGACAACACATCGCCTTTTACACCGCTAATGCAAAAGACGATGCGCCAGCATCGGGAAGATACGACATCCTAGCTGAAAAGTATGACATCATCGAAGGCGAAGATGCCCCCGCTCCCCTTGCCTCGGCCATCGGAGTGGTAACTGCTGCCGGTCGGAAGATAACCCAACTGGTCGTACCCGATATGAAAGCAGCCATGTTTACCTGGGCGTCTGATAGCGAGCATCTGGCCTTTCTCGGTACTAAAACCACTGCTACTGCTGCCCAGGAATACCCGGGACCCATTTTCGACTGGCAAGCTCTTTATCTGGCTGATCTCAGCGGTAAGGTTACTAAGATAGCCGACATTCCAGAAGAGACTCTCGACGTGGTTATCCTTAGAGTGCAGGAAAACGGCGCCTACTACATCACCTACAGCGAGAACGACACTGCCTTGTGGCTCGCACAAACTGGAAGAGAGCCCCAGAAACTAGAGCTACCGGCTGAAATACCAGTTTTTGACAATGGTTGCTTTGCTCCACTTTACCCCATGCCCACCTTGAAAGACAGCCTATTCATAGGTTACATGTCTGAGCAGAAGAATTACTACTTGCATATATGGCAAGACCAGCTCGAGTTGCTGGCCGAAGATAATACAAACAGTTTCTTGGTTACCACCCCGAAAGGCCAAGTCCTCCTATCTTCCCAGAGCGAAGATCCTCGGCACGGCAGTAAACTGACAGTGTTTTCTCCGATGCAATAAACCATCGCGCAATCCAGTCACCCGAAAACGGCCACCAATTAAAGAAGGGACTGCTCCGATTGATGGTTCGGGGAGCAGTCCCCTTGCGTTCTAATAGACTCTTGTGGCTCGATATGCTTTCTCTCCCTTAACCATACTAAAAGGCTTGTCCGCTTGTTTCAGCTTAGCATCAACAGTAGTGTCAATGATTAGCCACTCACCGTCAACATAGACTTCATTCCAAGCGTGATAATCCGGAACGCCCTCGGCAGTTCCCATAACTAGTTTGGTCGGAACACCAACACTACGGAGCATGGAAGCAAATAACGAAGCATAATCGTAGCAGATACCTTGTCCCGTTAGCAAAGTTTCTTCTGGATTGGGCAAATATTCAGTTGGCAGTCTTTCCGCTTTTTTGTGGTCGTACCTTACGTTATCTATAACGAAGCTATATATTTCCTTAAGCTTTTCCCCAGCCAAATTAGTTTGTTGTGTGAGCTCCCTAGCTTTGGCCACCACCTGCGGAGCTTCTTCCCACGGGATATTTTGTATTGATCCCAGAAAAGAATTCTCCAGTACTGCCGATAACAGATCAAATTCTTCCGATTGAACGAATTTATATTTGTTCCCCTCAGTATGTTCCAGAACATGTACTCTGTACTTACCTGCTCCCATTTGCAGGGGAAATCGCTCCTGCCGGCGGTTCAGGTTATAGAAATAACGCGTGTTGTCTTTTTCCACTAACACTTTTAGTCCTACCGGCCTTAGCTCCTCCAAGATCACCTGCACAGAGCCTTGGTTCGAATCAACATTAAATACTGCTGCTTGAGCCCTCACCGGCGGTGATAACGCTAGTAAGATCACTAGAGTCAAACCCAGCGGTAGCCATCTGCGCATGACAAAACTCTCCCTTCGGTAGCCAGGCTGCCATTCGTTGCCGAAAGGCCCTGTGGCTTTGCGCCCCACCGTTTCCGATGGTTTGCCTTTATCGGTGAAGAGTCTCCCCGAGGGAAACTATTCCTTTATTAAACATTATATGTTATTCCCAGGCAATTGTAAATAGGATGTCTGCTGTTCGTCAGCTAAGTTCAGTCTGAGAAAGGACTGTTTTTGGTCAAAAAACAAATGCCACGCCTCCACTATAATATAGAAAAGAAAAAGGCGTGGCAATAGCAAGCAACTAGTCTTTTTCTTGTAGCAACTGTTTGATCTCAGCTACGCTGGGAACTCTTCCCGACACTACCACCTTTTCATCTACCACTAAGCCAGGCGTCATCAAGATATCGTAAGTCATAATATCTTTAATGTCGGTAACATGTTCAAACTCGGCCTCAACTCCAAGCTCGGCTACCGCTGTGCGGGCCCTTTCTTCCAGCACCCGGCATTTTCTACACCCGGCACCTAGAATCTTAACTTGCATCATGATCGTCCTCCCATTCAATTTGGTAGACTCTCGGAAATTACTTTTCCTTGATAGGATTGACTTTCTAGGTCGGTCCTTTTTGATTTTCCTCCAAAAACCCCAAAATGGTTGGTATCAACATTGTGCGATACGTGACGGTATCCACCCATAAATGGTGGCGGTTGATCTTAGTCGCCGATTGTCGTTGCAAACGCGACTTGACTTTTTCAAAATACCCCCAAAATCGGTTTGAAGGCCTTTTTAAGAGCCCAATCTAATCGATTAGGTGGTGGAATAGGTAATGCTTCGACCGTCAGATACACACGAAGAGTATCAGTCTTTTCTTAAGGAATCGCTACGCGGACACTTGATTGACACCGGTCAAATCTCTACTTTGTATACCCAAAGCGAGCTCATTGCTAAGATGTGGGTTACAGATTTGACTGCCGTTGCAGCCCTAGTTGCCCCTTGCTACTCGTCTTCTTCCCGCGGCGCCCCGCCCAGGGATCCGGTGTGTTTGTTTCGCTCTTTGTTAGTGATGCCCCTCGCGGGCTACAGAAGTATCGACAAATGGGTAGCAGCTCTGAAGTCCTTTCCCCTTTTCGCCATCTTAAGTGGCTTTGCCCCTGATGATACCCCTGGCGTAGGTACTTTCTATGATTTTATTAATCGGCTTTGGCAAACTGATAACAAAGCTACTGCTAAGATACGTAAGCCGGGTAGAAGGCGTCGGCGCAAGGGTAAGAAGAATGAGAAGGCACCTTTGGCCCGCCCTGGAATCGTAGGCCGATTGGTGAACAGGATACTACGCCAGAAGGGGCAACCTTTGCCAGCACGGCCTGAAGATATTCTTAACAACATATTCCAGCAAGTGTTTGTTGAAGCCTCTGGCCAAAAGGGCCTCTTAGGTGACACTAAAGAGCTAGTGGTGGCAGGAGATGGTACGCCAGTACGTACTGGAGCCAGCCCTTATGGTAAGAAGATCTGCGACTGTAAGAAGAAGGGGATATTTAATTGCCAGTGTCCGCGCCGCTACAGTGATCCTGAAGCAGCCTGGGGCTGGGATAGCTACCGTGAGTGCTACTTCTACGGTCGCCACCTATATGAGATCACCGCTACTTCAAGTCCGCATGACTTGCCTATTTACTTGAAACTGGTCTCAGCCAAGCGTCATGATAGTGTCTCTTTTGTTGTTACTTTAGATGAGACGATGCGTCGGCTTAAGGACCATACTATAGTAACGTGTCTCTTGGATTCAGCCCATGACGCTTATCCAATCTATGACCTACTTGATGCCTGGAACATCGAAGCTATCATTGACCTTAATAAGCGGGCCACTGGCAATGCTAAATATCAAGGTCCCTTAACTTTGACTAAGGACGGTATCCCAATTTGTCCTGCAGGACATGTGATGGCGTACCATGGTTTTTGCCGGGATCGGCAGCGTCATAAATGGCGCTGTCCGCTGACACGTAAGACTTGGAAGGTGGTTTGTGATTCTCCTTGCTCCCCTTCTTCATATGGTCGGGTGATCTATACTTATGAGAAGGATAATCTTCGTTTGTTCACGCGCACGCCAAGGGGCTCCAAGGCTTGGAGAAAAAAGTATAAGGGGCGTACGGCGGTGGAGCGGTCGTTTAAGCGTAAGAAAGTTGACTATAGTTTGGAGGCTGCCAGGGCCAGGAGCACAAAGATGTGGTTCTTTTGCTGCATTACCCTGGCCATGTGCCAGCATGTTGATGCTTGGGCTGCTTATGAGGAAATGGATTT
>DURJ01000116.1 GCA_012837285.1 Bacillota bacterium | reverse complement strand
TCCTCTGCCGCCAACGAAACCCAGGAACTACCGGGACTATAAGGGTAACCGTAAGTCAGCGAATCGCCTAGCGCTACAATTATGTACTCCATCAGTGACATCTCATCCCCCATTCTAATGGCTACGAACATAGGACTGCCAATTAGTATTTTACCATAATTGAAGGGAAAGGCACCGCCGCTCCTGGGGCTAAATCCTTTTCTCTAATCATTTCTTACGGACCAAGAAACAATCCTGCTCCGAAGCTAATCATAGCCTGAGCAGGATTGTTAGTTTATTCACCGGTTAATAGCGAGCCAATTCCAGATAGGGCCACCAGCGATCCAACTCCGATTGGGCCTCAGGCCCGGCATAAGCGGATAAACGATCTGGGCCCGTCTGCTCATAATCCTCCGGCGGAAAAGCAAAAAACCAAGCTCCGTTATCCTCGTACACCCAGTAGGGATAATACCCTTCCCGGTCATAACCCTTCCCCCAACCCTGACTGGTGGCTTCGCCGTGCTCATTATGAACATAAAAGCCGGCCTCTTTCAGCGCCTCGGTTAAGCGCTTCACATCCAGGGAAAATGGGATCTGCACTCGCACCTGTCCGTACTGAAGATTCATGTCAGGGATCAACCATCACTCCTCCAAAGCCGCTTACTGATAGTTTATCCCTGCTAACTGCAAATTAGCCTAATGCAAGTCAAAAACCGCCCTTTCAGGCGGCACGTAGAGAGATCTGAAAACACCTTCAGTTATTAGTCGCAGCAAGCATTTGCAGAAGCAACCAGGAGCCGGGCTTATTTTTCTTCATATAGTCGTCACCGTGTTTAGCGCACAGATTTTCTGCCTGCTTCTTGAAAGCATCGTACCAGTCCTGGCCGGTATTAGCCAATAGATCAATGTCCTCTTCCTTGCCGAGAATATCTCTGCAGGCCGAAGCCATGATGTGGCCGTCAAGCCCGGTCTGGCCGCCCTGTTCAAACAGGGTGAAGCAATAACGAAGCGTGTAGTTGCCGTAATAGATCATTTCTCTGTATTCAATCGGGTGCGCGTCGATATAAGCCCAGGAATTTGATGCTTCAGCGGGAGAGGAGCAGATGGTTTCAACAAGCTTGGCCAGGTGTCCGGCTACGGGCACATTCCCGTACTCAATCGCCTGTTCGTAGCAGCTCTGTATGTGTGCCACAATATATTTCTGGGTGTCAAGAGCATCCTTGTAAATGTCGGAAGGAAACTTCTCTTTGATGGAGGGGGCGTAATAGCTTCCGTCCTGCGGCGTCCAATACTCTTTCAGCTCGTATTCTCCGGCAGCGTTCTTCTCAAACGTGATTGCCACCGGCATGTGGCTGCCGCTAGTTTCAAAGAAGCCGCTGCCCGCGTAACCAAACTCCTGATAAAGCGCCATGGCGTAGACCGTGGTCGTGCTAGCGCTCTCAACGGTTTTGAGAACCGTATGGGCTTCGGCGGCAAAATCACTTTTATGGTGGGTATTAGCGGTAAGAATCGCGTCGGCGACGCAGGCGTCGAGGTTAGTGCGGTCCACACCGCTGACTGTTGTCGCCAGCCTGACAAGTTTTTCATAAAGACCATCGTCTATGCGGCTATAATAACCGTTCGGCCCTCGCTGCATAACTGCCTTGCCGTCCAGCAAATAGGCATAGTAGTCAGTTGACGTACCGCCGGAATAAGTGGCGCGAAGCAGATAGCATTCATCCAGCGTCGTGACGTCCACTCCCGGCCAGATGGTAGATTTTACCATAACGCTCATAATGATGTCCGAAGCGAGTTGGACCTCATCTGCCGACAGTAGCGTTAGGGTACGCAAGACTGCACCGTTCCTGCCGAGCTGCATCAGACTATAACTGACTGGCATCGTTTCTGTTTGTGGGATGTCGGAAGCTGTGTCGACGATGGCAAGCGCTTTTTCATAGTCGTCTTTGCCTATGGTATAGTACCGCCATTGTTCATTCATCCGCACCATCGCCAGAAGCGGTTCTGATTCGTAAAATCTGAGTTCTTGAT
>DURJ01000115.1 GCA_012837285.1 Bacillota bacterium | reverse complement strand
GCGGCTGTACACCCTCTACCCAGCATTAACATCGCCTACCACCTCTGCCTGCCCTTGGTGCCGCTTACTTCCATATACTGGTAGCAGAATCCTTCTGTGCGTTTTCACCCAGCATCGACAAATCCCTACTTTAAACACTGCACACATAAAACAAGAGGCCGGTCCCTGAAGCGGGAACAGCCTCGTAGCGGCAATTGTCGTCTCTTACTCATATCCCGGTGACTATCCGTCCTTACCCTTGACGCTCCTTAGCCAGCCTAGTAAATACAGGGGTTCGATTCACAAGGTAATGAATCAAGAAAGTATAGGTGGGAACATGAATGAGAAACGCCAGGAGTCGAGGAACAAAAAGCGGCCGCCATAACATACCCACCAGGGTGTAAAGGAAATAGGGAACTAAAATCAAAGACGTAATTAGCTGGCCGACAAAAATTGCCCCAGCCAACTTCCCGATCCCGGGCCGCTCAGAATAGCCGGTGAGTTTCAGCACTAGGGCCGGCAACGCTCCGGCAAGGGCAGTGGTAAGTGTAATCTGGGGCAGGTAAGCACCCATAGGGCTGATTACATAGCCCACAATGTCGGCCACTGCGCCGACAAAAAACCCGGCTGCTGGGCCCCAGAGCACTCCGGACATGATTAGAGGCAGTGGTCCCAAACCGATCCTGATACCTTCAATCCCGCCAATGGCTACCCGAAAGCCGGCTACGCGGGTGAGTACCACACTAAGGGCGGTCATAACAGCCAGGTAAACAAGCCGTTGCGCTTCGCTACGCACAGTCTTCACCTCCCTCCCTGTTGGCCGTGGCCAGAGATCGCCACACCATCAGGAAGGGATCCTTTTGATGTGGCAGCGAACGCGACACCATAACGCGGGCAGTTCCCTTCGTCCAAAGGCCACGTCCCATCCTTTGGCACTTAACGCATGATGCCTACTCTGCCGTCGCCTATTTTACTTATGTTTCCCCTTAGTCGCTTATGCCAATACCTTTTCCAGCGCCGCGATGAACTTCTTGTTTTGTTCCTTGGTTCCCACTGTAACCCGAGCCCAGGTAGGCAAGTTCCAGATAAAAGCCGGACGGATAATTACACCCTCCCGCTGCAAATCCACGAATACTTGCCTGATATCCTTCTTGGTATCCACCAACATAAAGTTGGCCTGACTCTTCACATAGGGCAGTTCCATGCGCTCGAACTCTTGGTACAAATACTCCCGGCCCTCTCTATTGACAGCGGTTACCTGCTCCAAAAACTCATCATCATCTAAAGCAGCCATGGCCCCGATCTGAGCCAGCCGGTTGGTGGCAAAGGCTTCCCGGATGCGTTTCATGCCACCGATAAGTTCCGGATGGCCGATGGCATATCCTATCCGGATACCGGCCAAGCCATAAACCTTAGAGAAAGTCCGGCTCACCAAGACGTTGCGGCCAGCGCGCACATAATCCAGCCCTTCCGGATAATCAGGATCATCGACAAATTCTTTGTACGCCTCGTCGAAAATCAGCACCACATGGTCGGGCAACTTGTCCAAAAACTTCTCCACTTCAGTGCTCGTACTGATGGTCCCAGTAGGATTGTTAGGATTACATAGATAAATTAATTTAGTCTTTTCTGTTACCGCCGCTAGAATTGCATTCAGATCCGTGGTGAAATCTGGCCGCACCGGTACCATGATAACCTTTGCTCCCATGGCGCGGGCGCTGATTTCGAAGCTGGAGAAACTGGGATCAGCCATTATCATCTCTTCGCCCTCGTTGAGGAACGTTTTAGAAATGAGAGTAATGATGTTATCCTCGCCATTGGCAAAGATAATCCCGTCTGGATCCACGTTTAGTTTCGCCGCCAACTTCTGGGTTAAGGCTAAACAGGCTCCGTCAGGATAGATGTTAAGGCTATCCAATGCTGCCCTTATAGCCTCCACCGCCTTGGGCGAAGGGCCGAGCGGGTTTTCGTTGGACGCCAGCTTAACTACTTCCGTTAAACCAAACTCCCGCATGACGTCCTCCATCGGCTTCCCCGGCACATACGCCTTGATATCGGCAATCCCCTTGCGAAACAGCTTCTCTCGTCCGCCCACAAATGCAGCCTCCCCTCAAAATTTGGTAAAGTAAACCTACAATCATTATAATATATTCTTGGCTATTTAGCAAAAAATTCACCAACTATCCACTTCTTCCCGCACAACTGAATCTGCAGCCGCTGCCTTAAATACCAACGTACGGGCCACAACATTCACTTTCCGCACCACCAGCCCGGTCATTTCTTCCAGTCCTTCCTTAACTGCACTTTGGACTGCAGTCAGGACTGCGGGTATATACACCGGGCCGTCCACAGCTATATCAATATCCAGTTTCATGTCATACTTTTCCTCTTGCACTCCGATCCGAATGACTCTCTCCACCCCCGGCACTGCTTTTACCAACTCCCGGGCCATGGTTTGAAGAGCCCCCTCCCCAATAGCCAAGCGGCCGATGTAACTGAAAGTAGGGCGCACTATACTCTTTTCTCCTCGCCGCTGCGGCCTCCCCTGTTCGGTGCGCGGAAACACATATTTTAGCGGATCCACCAATATGCCCGGTAGATTGCGTTTTACTTCGATGGCCGGCACCGGGATCACATGCTTACCTTCACGCTCACGAGCTTGTTTGGCCTGAGCGATTTCTCTCGGGCTAGCCACTTTTTCGATCGCAATGATCTTGGTGGGCTGCGGCAGCTCCAACCGTTCGGCAATGCGCTCAAACATCCGGTTTGAAGTGGTAATCACCAACAAACGCTCCGGCGCTATCTCCGCCAGCTTGGCCTTCACCGCCTCGGCGTGCGCCGGATCCATAAAAATAGCTCGGCGTACGGCCTGTAACTTGGTGGGCTCCCGTTTGGCCGAACGCCCAGCTATGATCCTGCTGCCTTGAATCAACAGGCCATCATCCAAAATAATATTAATCCCTTCCCGAAAAGCTACCGCTTGAGCGTGGTGGCTTTTCCCGGTGCCCGAAGATCCGATTAACGCATATACCTCCATGGTCTTTCTCCCGCCCCATTGGCCGTTGTTTGTCCGTTCGGTTATGTATGTATCAGAGCTCGGTGAGCCCCAGGCTGATCAAGAGTCCCCGGTTGATTCGGTCCACTATGTCCCCTTCCAACCGTCCGATCCGGCTTCGCAGCCGTTTTTTGTCTATGGTTCGAATCTGTTCCAGCAAAATAACCGAATCCCGTTCTAACCCGAATTCTTCCGCTTTCAGTTCCACATGGGTGGGTAAATGGGCTTTATTAATCTGAGACGTAATCGCCGCTACAATGGTGGTGGGGCTGTACCGGTTACCGATATCATTCTGGAGGATTAAAACGGGCCGGATCCCACCTTGCTCCGACCCTACCACAGGGCGCAAATCGGCATAAAAGATATCCCCGCGTTCAATGATCACCCTTCACTCACCTTCCGATGCAGTGAGATAGGTCTGTACCATTTCATCGACATCCTCCTCTGTGGAGAGGCCTTCCTCAGCTAGCTGTAAATTGATCCTGGCCATCTCTAGGTAACCGGTTTTCATCCGGTCCCGAAACTCCCGACGCTTACGATCCTCTAGAAATCGGTGCAATGCCTCGCGCACAAACTCGCTGCGGCTTCTCCCCTTCTCCAGGGCCACCATGCCGTCCACCTCCTGCAAAAGCGTATCCGGCACTGTGATCATAATCCGCCTGAGCTCGCTCACCGACAGCACCTCCGTATAGAGCGCAGTATAGACACAGCCATGGCTTAATTATATACGCCCAAGCTATAGGTGTCAACGAACCCAAGCCGTTCAAACCCGCTGGTATTTCGTACCAGCCGGGCCCATGACCGCAGGGGCCACTGTAGTCAATACCCCCGGTAGAGCACTGACAAGATCCCCGGCCACAACGCCCCCGTCCCCTCCTACTTGCTGTCCGGCCCTATCCCCGGCTAATCCGTGCACAAAAGTCCCGGCCACAGCGGCCTCAGTCGGGGTTAAGCCCTGAGCTAAGAAACTGGCGATGATACCGGTAAGAACATCGCCGCTGCCGCCGGTGGCCAGAGCCGGACCGCCGGTGGAGTTTAGATAGCAGACCCCCTCCGGGGTTGCCACCACGGTACGAGCCCCTTTGAGCACCAGTACCACGCCCCATTCTTGGGCCAGTTCACGGGCCAACGGCAGTCGGTGAGCCTGAACCTCGGCCACAGTGCTCTCGCATAATCGGGCCAACTCCCCTGGATGGGGAGTCAGGATAATCGGGGCTCCTTTGTCAGCTAAGACATCGGTTTGCCCGGCCAGCGCATTAAGGCCGTCGGCATCGATCACCGTGGGAACGGCTACTTCCCGCACCACCTGAGCCAGAAGACGCGGCAGTTCCTCACCCTGCCCTAGACCGGGCCCGATGGCCAAAGCGTCAGCCTGCCCGGCTCGCTCTAGAATTATCTCCGCCGCGCCACGACCGAAAGTGCTGTTATCCGCTTCCGGCAACGGGGTTGTCATGACTTCGGTGAGTTTGATTTCCATTAGATAATGTAAGCTCTCCGGTACACCCAGGGTCACCAACCCGGCCCCGGCCCGAAGGGCCGCCTGGCTGGCCAGACAAGCTGCGCCGGTAAGCCCCGGCGAGCCGCCGGCAATAAATACTCGGCCCCGCTCCCCTTTATGGACCGTAGGCGGCCACACAGGTACTATCGCCGTCACCTCCGGCCTTTCCACTAAGAACGTTTCCGGCTGTCTTCGATCATAAGCCTCGGGAGGGATACCAATGTCAGCTATCTGAAGCTGGCCCACATACTCCGCTCCCGGGTAAGTAACGAGTCCCGGTTTCGTCCGCCCGATGGTCACCGTATAACTGGCCCGCACCCCCGGCCCTAAGATCTCCCCGGTGTCTGCCTGGAGCCCGGAAGGGAGGTCAATGGCCACAATGGGCACCGCCGCCCGGTTCATGGCCCCCACCGCCTCAGCCATGGGCCCGGTTAGAGCCCCTCTGGTACCGGTGCCCAAAAGAGCATCCACCTGGAGATCGCCGGAGGCAGCCACCTTAGTGGCAGCGGCGATCTCTTCTTCGGTCCAGGCTTGGTTTACGGCTATGTTCAGGCGCCGCAAGATGTCCAGATTTTGTCGGGCCGGCCCTGTTATCTGCTCCGGGTCAGGACAAACTAAGAACACTTCGGTATGGTAGCCGGCCAGTCCCAAGCGGCGCGCCACCACAAAACCATCGCCGCCGTTATTGCCCCGGCCGGCCCAGACAAAAACCCGTCCCCGGCCCTGTCCCTCCTGCAGAAGCCTCAGACAGAGCTCTGCCACTTGGCGACCGGCTTCCTCCATTAGAACAAGGCTGGGTATTCCCAGCTCCTCAATCGTATACTTGTCTGCCGCTCGCATCTCCTTTGCCGTTACCAGACGCACAAGACTCACCCCTTACCCGCTTTGTCCACCGGCGCAAAGCGCCGGTGTTAAGATTCAACCACGGCAATGGCTTGGGCCACTGCCTGGTGGTGGGTATGAGACAAAGAAATCAGCACCCGCTCAACCCCAAGGGCCTGGGCCCGAGCTAAGGCGCTCCCGGTCAGCTTTACCTTTGGCCGGTGGTTACCCGAGCGCACGATCTCGATATCCGGCCAGCAAAACTGGCCCAGCCCCAACCCTAACGCTTTCGCCACCGCCTCTTTAGCGGCAAACCGGGCTGCCAACGATTCCTCCGGCTTGTTCCGAGCTAGGCAATAGGCCTGCTCAGCCGGAGTAAATATCCGCTCCAAGAACCGAGGGCCAAACCGCTTCAGTGCCAATCTAATCCGATCAATCTCCACCAAGTCGATGCCGCAGCCACACACTGCCACCGTCCCCACCCCTATCCGGCTGTCCACTTGTTCCCATTATAGCAGATTGCCCGGCACCAACCAAAGAAGTTCTGGCCCAGGTAAGCAGGATTTTACTGGTTCGGTGGCGAATCGTTCAGCAAATCCATGTT
>DURJ01000114.1 GCA_012837285.1 Bacillota bacterium | reverse complement strand
GGAGAACATTTCTGGCCATCTGGGTTCCAACCGCTCCCACTCCTTGGGCTTCAGACGATAAATACCGTTGCCAAAGCCAAAGATATCGCTGTTTAGTTCCTGAGCCCGGCGCACCGCAAGCATTATTTCATTCTTAATCACTGTGGCCGTACGCCGTTCCAGAGAAGTCAATTCTTCTTCTTTCAACACCACGTCGGCCCCTGAAACCATATCTTGTACCCGGCCCTGTACTTGAACCTTAACTTTAACTAGAACTTTGTCACCGTTGACTTCGGGTTCCACGCTCGGCCGGGCCCAGATAATTTCCACCGATACCGGCTGTTCATCCACCGGCGACGATACTATCAAGGTGGCCCGCCGTACCTTGCCGGCTACCCAATGCCAGCCTCTGCTTTCCCTATTATCCAGCCAGCCGACCATACGATCACCGCGAAAAGCAGCTCCTCCGCCCAAGTAAATAGGGGGCGGAGCATCAATTGCACTCCCCTCTTCACTATCTCCATCTCCATCTTCGCTGGAACCTTTTAACTGTGCTATTAATAATTCGTATCCCGGTTGACTAAGAGTATTTATCAGTTCCCGTGTTTCTAATACCGGTGAGATAGAACTTGTAAGCTGACCGGTCTGAACTTGGCGCAGCAAAGCATTGCCACTAGTTTCTTCTAAGGGAAATTCACTGGCTAAAATCTTTTTCATATCTCCTGTAACGACTAACGGCCGGGCAATCAGTCTTAACTGCCGCTCCCGCTCAAACAAGTCGAGAACGGGCCTGATCCCCGTTCGGGCTAGATTCTCCCCTAACAGCACAATACCGGTATGAGCCCAAAACAGCTCCCGGCTGCTTTTAGGAGCTAGATTTTGCCGAGCTTCATAAGGAGTTTTTCCTCTGGCCTCTATTACCCAAGCAGGTTTCTTTTGGCTGCCGCCACCGCCCATTTCCTGCGCCATGGCTAGGGGATTATAAATTTGGGCCACTATTTTGTATTCTTCGGTGGTAGGGTCTTTATCCAGGCCTACGGCTAAAACAAATGCCAATAATTCCGGCTCACGCCGATCCCAGCAGCCGGTAACAAGTAGGGTTAGAAGAAGTAACCCCGTAAGCCAACGTCGGTTCCAACATGCCATTACCGGCCACCTCCATATGGACCTGCTACCCGCTGCCCTTGTTCCGGTGGCCTAAGGCCGTACGTACCAGATGAGCTATCCATAGGGGAAGCAGGGACAAAACGAACCAGGACAAGACGTAGGGGCCAACTATTCGTGGTTTAAAAAAGGTTAGGACTTGGAACACATCTTTGTACGCCTGCACGGACAAAGTGGTTTGGATTACAGCCATGGGAAACACCAGCGGCCGGTAATCGGCAATTCCCAGCACTTGGGCCAGGCCGTAGGCCCCACAATACAAAACAGTGGAGACACCAATAAACAGACCGAATCCCCAAGTGAACATGGCCAACGCTTCTATCCGCTGTAAGAACTCAGTTACTTCGATCGACCTTACCAAAGCATAGAACGGAAAGACTGATCGGGCTGCTTGTGAAGGACCCAGTATCCCGACAGTTGCTACCGATACCAAGACTAATACCAACGACGCCCCGGCCAGAGCCCATAGCGCCGTCCGCGTAGCCAGCTTCGGTGCAGTTAAGGAAGGGATAAGCACAGTCAGCACCAGTGACTGAGCTGCGATGGCAGTGGGTGTTATGCTGCTTTGCAGTATCGGACCAATCCCCCGGGCCAGCACTGGCTGCAGATTCTGCAACCGAACTAAAGGCAGTATCATAACCAGGCTCAACACCAGCATCAGGGCAAACAACGGAAACAAAACATCGGCCATGCGGGCAATAACCTCGATTCCATTCCAAGCAGCCACTGTGGCCACCAACACCATGCCACCGATAATAAAAGTCAGCGGTGTTCCGCCAAGAAAGCCAGTAACCAACATTTCGCCGTAGATGCGCACATCGGTAGAGGCAATTACCAGCAGCGCCCATAAGACTACTAACGCTACGAGCTTGGCTGGCCACATGCCCACCAATCTGGCTCCGTATTCTATTATGGTTTCTTCCGGATACCTGGTTCCCAAAGAAGCAATCAATATCACTACTAGCGCAGAGGTAAAGAAGGTTAGGATAGCGGCTAACCAGGCATCCTGAGCAGCATCAGCGGAGGTAAGAACCGGTAGTAACGCAATTACCACCGTGGTACGCATCATAAACAAGATGAACAACAATTGGCGATTAGATATTTTTGCTAGTTTCACCAATCATCATCCTTACGCCGGGGCTCAGGTCGTGGCATCTGGCCCGGCTGTTGGCGATCCAATTCACGGATTCCAACTAAATGAGGCCGCCGAAGCATGTCCCACCACCACGTGCGGACAAAAACGTCGCGCCAATCGGTGAACATCATGGGTCCCAGGGGTACAAAGTACGGGGTCCCAAAAGAACGTAAGGCACAAAGATGTACTAATACCAGCAGCAACCCTAACTGTATACCGAACAGTCCGGTGGTGCCGCCCAAACCAATGAACACAAAGAGCAATAACCGGCCAGTAATCCCCAGGTTAAAAGTAGGCACCGTAAAAGAAGCAATGGCGGTTAAAGCAACGATAATAATCACCGCCGGTGAGACTAGGCCGGCTCTGATGGCAGCCTCGCCCAAAATTAACGCCCCCACAATACTAATAGCCGAGCCAATGGCTCGGGGCAGGCGAATTCCGGCTTCCCGCAGCATCTCGAACGCCAACTGCATGATCAGTACCTCCACCACCACTGGAAACGGTACCCCCTGCCGGGTAGAAGAAATCCTTAAGGCCAATCCGCTGGGTAACAGTTCGTGATGAAAATTAGTCACTGCCACATATGCCCCCGGTAAGAGAATAGATACCCAGTAGGCGATAATCCGCAGATTACGGATCAGCACTCCAATAGGAAGCCGCTCATAATAGTCGTCCGGCGCCTGTAGCAGCTCAAAAAAGGTAATGGGTCCTAGCAGGACAAACGGGGTGCCGTCGGTGAAAATAGCTACTTTACCTTCCAGTAAGCTGGCTGTCACCCAGTCGGGCCGCTCTGTCCGCGCCATTAACGGAAAGAGGGTAAAAGGAGTATCCTCAATAAATTCCTCTATATACCCGCTCTCTAGTACACCGTCAATATCTATTCGCTCCAACCGAGAGCGCACTTCCGCCACCAACTTATCATTGGTCAGGCCTTTTACATAAGCGAAATTCACTTGGGTCCGGGTTAATTTGCCTATACTAAAACTCTCAATCCAGAGGTTAGGCGTCTTGAGCCGCCGCCGGATCATGGCTGTATTGACCCGAATGCTTTCTATGAAGCCTTCGCGGGGGCCACGAAGAGCGGCTTCTGACGTCGGCTCTTCGATAGCCCGTGTCTGGTAGCCCTCAACGCCACAATCAAGTGCCATGGCAACACCATGGATAAACAGTACCTTGTGACCAGAGGCTAGATTCTCACATAGTTTATCGAAATCAAATAGTTCCATAAGCTTGTAGTTGGTCAATAACCGGTCCTTGATCAGCCGGTAAAACTCTGACGGCTTGGGAGTTTCAATTCCTATTTTTAGGCTATCTACGAGAACCACGCGCTGGATGTCCTTAATTGACCTTTCCTCCACCAAGCCCTCGATGGCCATCACAGCGCCAGGCACTTGATTGGGTCCTGCCTTAAAGCGGTGTATGGTAAGATCGGCACTGTTACCATAGAGGTCACAGATGGTATGAAGATTAACCTCCAGATTAGCCGACAGCTTTCCCTTTCGTCCTTTTTCCCGTTGGCTAATAACCAAATCGTTACTCAAATGAAGCCTTTTCGAGCTCGCTCTTGTTTTGCGGCCAAATAGACGTTGCCACAAGCCCATATCTTGACTTCTCCCCACTAATTCCTAGTATTGGTCAAAATTAGTTTAACCATAGCATACTGATTCTATGTGGCTTGGCCTTGAACCTTTACCATCCCGGGCAGGAGTTTGCTTCTAAATGAAGAATACTGTACTTAAGCAAATATTTACCCTAGGGGAGCTCATGTGGTTGGGCTGAGATAAGGGATAAAATCCCTTGACCCTGGAACCTGATCTGGGTAATGCCAGCGGAGGGAAGTGGACGGAGCAAACAAACACCGCCTCTTCCTGACGGAAAGGCGGTGTTTTTCGGCTTCCTCTTTAGTTTTTACACTATCTTATTTTACGAAAGGAGCTGCCCACTATGAAGCTAGCTCGGGTACTCACAATTGCCGGTTCTGACTCCGGCGGCGGTGCCGGCATACAAGCAGATCTAAAAGATCTTGTCAGTCCGGCTATTGCTAAGTCCGTCCCGATAGGACACGGCCACGGTCCTACTAACCACCTGGCATGGTTGGGCCAATCACGCTCCAATTGAACATCTTTGATAAACCTTTTTTGGAGGTAAAACTATGAACTGGATTGAGTCTATCTGTAACCTAAATGAAAAAGTAAGGCAAGATCACCCTCTTATTCATCACATTACTAACCTAGTGGTTACAAACGTCACCGCTAACGTCACTTTAGCTGTCGGCGCGGCTCCGGTGATGCTAGGAGCAGTGGAAGATGCCGCTGCCATGACTCAGCATGCCCAGGCCTTGGTGCTAAATTGCGGCACTTTGTCCCCGGACTCAGTGGAAGCCATGTTAGCAGCCGGACAGGCAGCTAACGAAAACAACATTCCGGTAGTTTTAGATCCGGTGGCGGTAGGGACTACGCCCTTTCGGACAGAAATGATACTGAAGATATTGCAGCAGGTCAAATGCACGGTTATTCGTGGCAACAGTTCCGAAATGGGTTTTCTGGCCGGAAAAGGAGTGCGTCCCCGCGGAGTAGACGCCAGACCGGATGATCATCTTGACAGTACAGCATTGGATAAAGACCGCTCAGAGCTGGCGGCAAAGTTAGCCGGGAAATACTCGGCCACGGCCGCGGTTACAGGGCGGTATGACTATGTGTCGGACGGTAACAGGCTCGTCCGCATCGATAACGGCCATCCGCTTCTCACTGTTGTCACCGGTACCGGGTGTATGGCCACCTCGGTTATTGCCGCCTGGACCGCAGTGGCCCAAGACCCGTTTCTGGCCGCTGCCGGTGCCTTAGCCGCTTACGGCGTAGCGGCAGAAATAGCAGCCGAAAAAGCAGATGGTCCCGGAACCTTTCAGGCTAACCTGTTCGATGCCGTGTACAACCTGAACGCAGAGCACTTGAGGGACCGCTTGAAAATCTCAGTGAATATGGAGGTGTAACCAGTGGAAATACAATATGACTTGTACGTGCTCACCGACAAAGCCTTGTCTAAAGGGCGTCCAATGGTAGAGATAGTGGAACAAGCTATCCAAGGGGGAGCCACCTTGGTCCAATATCGGGCCAAGAATGCTTGCGGGCGTGATATGGTGCAGGAGGCATTAGCATTGCTGGAAGTTACCCGCTGCTACAGAGTTCCACTCATTGTTAACGATCGAGTAGATGTGGCTCTGGCTGTTGACGCCGACGGCGTACACCTGGGACAGGAAGACATCCCTTGCAAACTGGCTCGGAAACTTATCGGCCCAGATAAGATCCTCGGCATTTCTGCTTCAACAGTGGATGAAGCGCGGCGAGCCGAACAAGATGGCGCCGATTACTTAGGGGTGGGAGCAGTCTTTCCCACCGGAACCAAAGCTGACGCCGGTGACGCCATCGGTCTGGAAGGGTTGAGCGCTGTCCGCGAAGCTGTAACTATTCCCATTGTAGCTATCGGCGGTATCAACATTGACAACGCCGCGGTCGTTGCCGCCACTGGCGTAGACGGCCTATCAGTGGTCTCGGCCATTGTGTCGTCACCTGACCCCAAGCAAGTCGCTTGGGCCCTAAAGCAAGCTTTTCTTCAAGGACAAGCACAACTAGACTCCTCGAGGTGAAGAGATGACAATTTCCCGTTACCGCCTGTTGGTCCTGGATCTGGACGGTACTCTGCTGGATCACAAAAGCGAGCTGTCACCGAATACAGAGGCAGCCGTGAAAAAGGCCAGGGCTCAAGGACTAAAAGTCACTTTTGCCACTGGCAGGCTATTTGGCGATGCCATCCCTTATGCTCAGCACTTAGGTTTAACCCTGCCGCTGATCCTTAACCACGGCGCACTTATTCAAACCCTGGCCGGGGAAGTCCTGGCCAGCTGGCAGATAGGCAGTAATAGTGCTCAAACTTTGATCTCCATTGCCCGCAGAACCGGCTGCCCCTGCCAACTGTATTCAAAAGGCCAGCTCTACCTAGAAAAGCTGGCTTATTGGAACCAAGAATATCTAAAATATTCCTTTACCTCACCTGTAATAGTCCCTGACCTGGCTGCCACAGCCGCTCAGGGGCCGGAACAAATTGACTTCTTAGGTGAACCGGAAGAACTGGGACGGGTAAAGAGAATAATAGAACAAGAATTAGGCGCAGCCGTTCAGCCCACTTCTTCCTATCGGCACTTACTAGAGATATTACCGCCGGGCGTATCTAAAGGAACGGCCGTGGAATATTTGGCCGCCTACTTACAGATTCCCCTTTCTGCTACCGTGGCTGTAGGCGATGGTTACAATGATCTTGAGATGATCTTGGCTGCCGGGTTAGGTGTGGCCATGGGAAACGCTCCGGAAGAAGTCCAGCGTCAAGCCGACCATGTAACCGCCCCCAACAGCCAGGATGGTCTGGTACTGTTTTTGGATTGGCTGCTAGCAGACGATACATTTAACTTCGATAACGACAGCGATGAAAAAGTAGTGGTATAGCCGTATAACAGTAAGCTGCCGGTTGCCTGGGATCCCAGGCAACCGGCAGTTCTTCTACTTTTCCCGACGCAGTACCAGATGTCGGGCCGCTTTTACTTCATCCAGCCGTCCCACTACCGTAGTGTGGGGTGCGCTGAGCACCGATTCGGGGTCAGTGGCCGCCTCCTTGGCAATCGCTTTCATCACCTGGACAAACTCATCCAGTGTCTGCTTCGATTCTGTTTCCGTGGGTTCAATCATAAGAGCTTCGTCGACAATAAGGGGGAAGTAAACGGTAGGCGGATGCACCCCGTAATCGATCAGCCGTTTGGCAATATCCAGCGTTCGGACACCGTATTTATCCTTAAAGTTTTTCGCACTGAGCACAAACTCGTGTTTACAGGGACCGTCTCCGTGCGGGAGTAAATATGCGTCTTTAAGCAGGTGTCGTACATAATTGGCGTTTAAGACCGCATCGCTGCTGGCTTGTCTCAGACCGCGGCCACCCATCTGCCGAATGTAGGTGTACGCTTTGAGCGCTGTACCGAAGTTGCCGTAGAATCCTTGAACTTTGCCTATGCTAAGCGGTACATCGTAGCTTAATGTATAACGGTCTTGCTCCTTCTCCACTACCGGCACCGGCAAGAAGGGAATCAGTTCCTTCTTTACGCCCACTGCACCGCTGCCTGGCCCCCCACCGCCGTGAGGAGTGGAAAACGTCTTATGCAGGTTTAGATGGACCACATCAAAACCCATGTCTCCCGGGCGCGCATGACCCATGACAGCGTTTAGATTGGCCCCGTCATAATACAGTAGACCGCCCACTTGGTGCACCAGGTTGGCGATCTCATGAATATCCACCTCGAACAAGCCCAAGGTGTTGGGGTTGGTAAGCATCAGAGCTGCTACATCTTCGTCCAGAGCTGCTTTTAAGGCTTCCAGATCTACCAGACCCTTGTCATTGGACGGTATAGTAAGCACCTTAAAACCTGCCATGGCTGCACTGGCCGGGTTAGTGCCGTGAGCGGAGTCAGGGCAGATAACAGTGGTGCGATTGTCCCCGCGATTATTATGGTAGGCTCGGATCAACATCAGGCCGGTGAGCTCACCATGAGCACCGGCAGCCGGCTGCACAGTAACTCTATCCATACCGGTGATCTCAGACAGATACTGGTCCAATTCGTATAACACCTGGAGCGCTCCTTGGCTTAGCTCCTTCGGCAGATAGGGATGCACCTGAGCAAAGCCCGGCAGGGCGGCTACGTCTTCGTTTATCTTCGGGTTATACTTCATAGTACAAGACCCGAGGGGATAGAAGCCGTTGTCCACGCCAAAATTGCGGCGCGACAGCTCCACATAATGGCGGACAGCTTCCCCTTCGGACACTTCGGGTAAATCAGGTGCAGTTTCCCGTAGGAATGATGGCGGAATTAGGTCGGCAAGGTCTTGTTCGGGAACGTCGCTGGCCGGCAAGGAAAAGCCTTCGCGTCCGGAGCTTCCCAGTTCGAAAATCAAGGCTTTCTCTTTTCTCATGACATCCCCTCCAATACTGACACCAACGTGTCGATCTCCGCTCGCGTCCGCCGTTCAGTGACACATAGCAGCATGTGATCTTTTAGTTCGGGATAGTAACAACTAAGATCTAGCCCACCGATAATATTCCGGCCCAGCAGTGCTTGGTTTATTTCGCTGATGGGTCGGTTAGCCTTGATCACAAACTCTTTAAAGAACGGACGGTCAAACGCCAGCGAGAAACCCGGTACAGCGGCAATTCTGTCGGCTGCATAGTGCGCTTTTTTAAGTGACAGTTCCGCCACTTGGCGCAAACCCTGAGGACCCATCAAAGTCATGTACACGGCAGCAGCCAAAGCATTCAAGGCCTGGTTGGAGCAAATATTTGATGTGGCCTTCTCCCGGCGAATATGCTGCTCACGGGTCTGTAAAGTTAGAACAAAACCCCGGTTCCCTTCTTTGTCAGTTGTTTGCCCAACAATTCGCCCTGGCAGCCGCCGAACCAGCTTCTGTTTTGCCGCCAAAAATCCCAGCAACGGTCCGCCGAAACTGGGCGCATTACCTAAGCTTTGGCCGTCTCCCACCACAATATCTGCTTGCACAGGCGGTTCTAATAAACCCAAGCCGATCGGATCGGCCACCACAATTAGCACGGCTTTGTGATCCGCCAGTTTCTTGGCGAGCGCCGTGATATCTTCCAAGATCCCAAAGAAGTTGGGAGTCTGAACAATCAAGCAGGCCGTTTCCGGACCGAGATTATCGACTACTGTACCCGGATCTAACACCCCGTCTGCATTCGGCAACTCCTTAACAGTGAATCCTTGGGGCGTTACGTAAGTGGACAGCACCGTGCGATAAGCCGGGTTTACCGTATCGGCTACCACTATCTCTGTGTTTCGAGTCGAATTCACAGCTACCAAAGCGGCTTCCGCCACTGCTGTAGCCCCGTCATATAACGAAGCGTTGGCCACATCCATGCCGGTCAATTCACAGATCATATCTTGATATTCAAACATAGCCTGTAAGATACCTTGACTGGTTTCTGGTTGGTACGGGGTATAAGCAGTATAAAACTCGTTACGGGCTAAAATTTGTCGGACGGCACTGGGGACATAATGATCGTACACCCCGGCCCCAAGAAAAGTGGCATAATCGTTCAAGTTAGCATTCTTGGCCGCCAAGGCGTACATGTGGTCATACAGTTCTGGTTCTGCTAAAGGAGCAGGCAATTCCAGTTCGCGGTCAAATCGTACCTGGTCTGGGATATCGATAAATAGGTCTTCTACTGTATTTAACCCTAAAGTCTCAAGCATAGCTGCCCGCTCATCGTCAGTATGGGGCAGGTAATGCCAACCCATCCTTAGGCCTCCTCTTCCAAAATCTTGCCATAGTCCTCAGCCGACAAGAGCGCCTTTATTTCTTCCTCATTGTCAACGGTAAGAACCACCATCCACCCTTCGCCGTAGGGGTCCTCGTTAACAAGCTGCGGATTATCCTCCAAGGCTTCGTTTACTTCAACTACAGTCCCTGAAATCGGAGCATAAATATCTGATGCAGCCTTAACTGACTCTACCACGGCAATGCCGCTTTTCGCTTGAAACTCCTCTCCCACCGCCGGAAGCTCAACGAAAACCACGTCACCCAACTGATCCTGGGCATAATCAGTGATGCCTACATAGGCCTTCTCGTTTTCGAACCGCACCCATTCGTGGGTTTCTAAATAGAGTAGTTTTTCCGGTATTTTTGACATTATTTCTCCCTCCGGTAAAATGGTAGTGGAACAACCTGAGCCTTGGCCATGCGGCCCCGAACTTGGATTTCTATTTGAGTGCCGGTGGTACTCCACTTAGGCTTGACGAAACCAAACCCTATAACCTTACCCAGTGTGGGCGAAAAAGATCCGGAAGTTACTTGTCCCATCTTATCACCCTGATGGTAAATATCATAGCCGCTACGAGGAATAACCCGCTCTAGGGTTTCAAACCCTACCAGTTGCCGTGTCAACCCGGCGCTTACCTGTTCCTGCAGGGCAGCTTTACCGATAAAGTCCTCCTCTTTACCCAACTTAATGAAGAAATCCTGTCCCGCTTCCAGCGGAGTAATGTCTTCATCCAGTTCGTGACCGTATAAAGGCAGTCCAGCTTCTAAGCGAAGCACATCGCGGGCACCTAATCCCGCCGGAATAAGTCCGACAGTCTTACCCGCATCCAGAAGTGCTTCCCAAAGCAGGGCCAGGTGCTTGCGGCCGGAATAGATTTCAAAACCGTCTTCGCCGGTATAGCCTGTCCGGGAGACCAGGCACTTTACCCCTGCAACCTCCACCTCCGGTAGAAACCGAAAATATTTGATGCTACCCAGGTCTGCTTCAGTTAGTTTGCTCAATACTTCAATCGCTGCCGGTCCTTGCAGAGCCAGCTGTCCTTCAACTGCACACAAGTTGTCTACCTGTACGTTGCCCTGTCTCTGTTCGGTTAGCCAATCGAAATCTTTATCGGCATTAGCGGCGTTGACTACCAACAGGTACCTGCTGTCTGTAAGCCGATAAACTAAAATGTCGTCCACAGTACCGCCGTGTTCCCTACATAAGAATGCATACTGGGCCTGGTTGTCTCTTAGCCTGGCTACATCATTGGTAACCATGTGCTGGAGAAACTGCCCAGCATCGGAACCGGTAACCAGAATCTGTCCCATATGGGAAATATCGAACAAAGTTGCTTTGGTACGCGTCGCCTTGGTTTCGTCGATAATGCCAGAGTACTGAACCGGCATTTCCCAACCGGCAAACGGTACCATTTTACCGCCCAACTGCCGATGGATTTCGAACAAAGGCGTGCGCTTTAGGTTAGCCATGGGTGCCCCCCTTTCGTTATAATAAGGTGACGCACATAAATGTGAGTATTATATGAATTGAGCTTATCATAATTGGGGGTAATAAGCAATAAAATAATATGTTATTTCGTTAACGAGTCTGATATTGGAATTAAAATAATTTTATGTTTGACCAAAGTTGACTAATTAACTTGGTCAATACCACTTACGCACTCTGAGCATTAAAGCTCCTGTTGTCAATTAGGTTCCAAAATAAACGAAGTAAAGGAGGACGGGTATTTTGGACCGGTATGCTCAAGAATTAAAAAATTACATTATCAGTGGTAGCATCGAGGCCGATCATTTGGTTTTCCAACAGTCCTGTCACTCGGTGGAAGAAGCCGCTCAAGCAGCTCAGGTTAAACCGGAAGACTTTGTGAAAAACATCTGTTTGATCGATGCCGACGGCAATCTAATTGTAGCCATTGTTAAAGGTGAAGACCGGGTCAGCACCAAGCGGGTGGGAAAAGCCCTGGGTATCGCTCCCCCAAAGGTAGCTACCCCCGAGCAGATCCTGGCTAAGTCAGGCTATCCCTGTGGTGGCGTACCTTCGTTCGGCTACAAGGCTCGGTTCTTAATCGACCCAAAAGTGCTGGAAAAGGACGTGGTCTATACCGGCGGCGGGTCAGACAATTCTTTGGTCCGCATCGCCCCGGACAAGCTAATTGCCGCCAACAACGGTACTATAGTAAGAGTTCGTAAATAAACGCATGGGGCTCCATTAGGCCCGCCCCAGCCAAAAGCCGCCTGGGCAGGCGGCTCTTAGCTACAGAAGCTTTAGTTTTGCTATAAATTCTCCTACATCCACAACTACTTGGTAACTTGTACCCAAGTCCGACCACCGTTGGCAGTCTTAAATAGTTTCCCCTCTGCCACGGCCCAACCCTTCTCAGCAGTAATAAAGTTCAACTGGGTAACATCGGTCAATTCAAGATCCATGGACGGCCAAGATTGACCACCATTGCCGGTTGCGTACAGCTTATTGCCATCAGCCACAAAGCCATGTTCACTGTCTGCAAAACTCCATACCGGTTGGTGCTCTACTACTGGCACAGGAACTGTTGGCTCCCAGGTGTTGCCCCCGTCACGAGTACGATAGAAAACAGCAAAGCCGTTGCCACCAAATGTAACCGGAAGAAAGCCATTATGGTCGTCTACGAACAGCGGTGGCCATGATGGTGCTGACCCACCCTCTGTACTGTAGGTAGGATCTACAGGTAATTTTACCGGGCGCCAATTTTGGCCGCCATCGCCCGTATTATACAGCCAAACCCCATCAGCATAAGAAAACCCCGTTAGCCAAGCTTTTTGGCTGTTAGCAACGCCTAGTCCCGTCTTGAGGCCACCTAGGGGTAGCCCGCTAAACCGGCTGCTGGTGGGGTTGCCGCTGGCGGCCAGCTGCCACGATTGGCCTCCGTCTTTGGTAACATAAACATCTACCCAGTTTGACCCCATAGCCACGCCGTAGCTGGTCACCAGCCAACCATGGTCGCTATCGGTAAAAGTAAGCGCCGCCGGCCAAGGCACCATCTGCCCCTCCCGGGATTCAATACTAAAGGTAGTCCACGTTTGACCCCCGTCACCGGTTTTTAGCATTTCCAAGTTTGAAGCATTCTCCTTAAACAAAGCAATGCAACCTGTTATGTCATCAATAAAGCCAGCTTTAATATCACTGACACCCACAAAAGATGCTGGCGTAACGTCTGTCCACTTAAGACCGCCATCGTGAGTCTTGAAGGCGGACGTTTCTGTAAGCAGCCAGCCTGTCTGATCATCTACCATGTGAGCGGAAACAATAGAACCAACTTCGGCCTTCGGTACTGGTTTGTCATCTTCAGTTGCTTGAGCGACACACCCGCTAACCAGAAGACACAACCCGAGAATAATTACACCCGCCCACACCAGTTTCTTGCTCACTTTTCCTGCCTCCCAACAAAGTGCTCCGACTTTAATGTAGTTAGACGAGAATACAGGCCAAAAAGTTCCCTGGGGCTTTTCAACTTCCACTTCTATTGTGAAGCTACCCTATTTATGGTAGACTCATATTGGAACCCATTACAGGGCCGAGAAGGCGGAGGTACTAAAGCATGCGCATGGTGACTGGTAACTGACTGTAATTTCATAAAGTGGTTCCAAAAGGAGCCACAACAGTTAAGCCGGTCCCGCCGACGGGCGTTGCTTTAGTGTTCTCTATTTCCTAAAATGAGTTCGGTTTTGTTACGTTGAGGGTACGAGGTGCAATTACTACCCTCATGTTTATAATGTGTCTGGATTAGAGCACTAGGCCACGGGCTAAATCCGTGGCTTTTATGCACCCTGGCGAGAATGCATCCGGCAAGAAGGAGGCATTCCATGGTTATTCTTCATGTAAACAAAGTAGTTAAAGATTTTGGTGCTGTTTCCGTTTTATCTAACGTAACATTTGAGCTAAAAGACGGGGAAAAAGTTGCATTAGTAGGGGCTAACGGTTGCGGCAAAAGCACTTTAATGGAAATTATAGCCGGAGAGCTGGCACCTGATGAAGGCAACATCGATTGGGCCCATAACGGGCTTTCTCTGGGATATCTCAGCCAAGAAGATCGGTTTGATCCCAGCTCGCCCCTAGGTGAACAACTAGGTCCTATTCCTCCTGCACTTTTAGCTGAGTGTAAGATCAACCATCACCTACTCGGACGGCCCGCAGGTACCCTTTCCGGAGGCGAGAAAACCCGGGCCGCTTTAGCCCATGCCTTAGCCAAAAGGCCACAGGTCCTGCTCCTGGACGAACCCACTAACCACCTGGACCGAGAAGGCCTTGAGTGGCTGGAAAATGTATTGTCTCAATATCGAGGAACAGGGCTTATGGTTAGCCATGACCGCTATTTTCTGGACAAAGTCGCGGACCGCATCCTGGAAATGGAGCACGGCCAGGTGCAAAGCTATTCCGGTAACTACACTGCTTATGCTAAGCAAAAACGGGCCGAACAAGAACGGGCCCACTTAGAGTACCGGCAATATGTAAAAGAAAAGAAACGGTTAGAAGAGTCCATTAGACGCCAGACCCAGTGGGCAATGGCGGCCCATAACATGCACAAGAAGCTGCCCCGGGAACTAAAGATGAAAAAATACGAGTATCGAAGTAAAGCCAAAGCCCATATGCGTACGGCCAAAGTCATGGAGCGCCGACTGAAGAAAATAGAAAAAGAAAAACCGCGAGAACCAGCTACTATTAACCTAAGTCTCGATAACACAGGCAAGGTAGGACGCAATCTGATCCTGGCTCAAAACCTTGGCTTTACTTTTGACCAAAAGCATTGGCTGTTTCGCCATATCGACTTTTTTATTCAGCGGGGTGACCGGGTAGCCCTGATCGGTCCCAATGGTTCCGGCAAAACAACCCTTCTTCAGCTTCTTCTCGGACAATTAGAACCTACCGAGGGAACTGTCTACCGGGCTCCGGTAAACGTCTCCTACATGACCCAAGAACTGGAACATTTGGATCCCTCCAATACAGTCCTGGAAGAAGCTACCGGCGGTAACCGGGCTCCGGATCAAGCCTACGCCCGCACACTTTTAGGCTGCCTGCTTTTCTCTGGCGACACTGTATACAAAAAAGTGGCCGTTCTTTCAGGAGGCGAAAAGGTGCGTCTGGCCATCGCCAAGATTCTCCTTAGCGCTCCCGATCTACTGGTGTTAGACGAACCTACCAACGGGCTGGATATCCCCTCGCGCGAGCGAGTTGAAGACGCTCTGGAGTCTTATACCGGTACCTTACTTGTGGTTTCCCACGATCGTTATCTTCTAAGGCGCCTCGCCAACAGAGTATTTTCATTACACAACGGCCATCTCGAAGTCTTTTCCGGAGGGTATGAACAGTTTCAGCAGTCACGCACTAGCCGGGAGAAAGCTGATATCGCTTCTCAGCGCTTACTTCTAGAAACTCGCCTGGCCCAACTCTCGGCTGCCCTGGCCGATCCTCCCCCGGATGAAAAAGAACAGTTAACACAAGAGTTTATTCAAGTAAGCCGCCAATTACAGACTTTGCGCGGATAAATTCCTACCCTGTTCTGCATTACGGGTGGGCACAGTGGCCCACTCCTACGCAAAGGCCTAAATCACACAGGCCCGCACGTCGGGGCCGGGCTCTGTCCCGGCCCGTGCCCCAATGAACAACAACTCACTAGGGCTGCTGGTCCCCCCTTTCATTTCCTATGGTAAAGGGTGACGTAACGTCATATGCAAGTTTTTAGGAACAAAATATAGAGTATAACATCTATACCAGTAACCGCGGTATAAAAGGGGGCTGGTTTTTAACAATCGGATCGGTTAGTAACTAATCACCCAATGCTTGTTAAAACTTACATAAGCCAGGAGGGTTAACATGAAAAAATGGTCCTTAGTAATAGTAGCATTGTTGCTATTTACTTGTCTTGGAGCTCAAGTTTGGGCCGCCTCGCCGATCAAGCTTCTTGTCAATGGTACAGCAGTAGATACCGATGTCTCGCCTCAGGTTAACAACGGCCGGGTGCTTGTTCCCATTCGCTGGGTGGCGCAGGCGCTGGGAGCCAACGTTGACTGGGATGAGAAAACCCGGAGCGTAAAAATTGATGCCCCGCAATCTACCTCGCCACAAACATCCCTAGAACGCCAGATTAACCTGCTACAACAAGCACTGGCACCGAAAACCCCGGAGCAAGCCGCCGAAGCATGGGCCAAAGGCGTAAAGATGCGCAACGGAGCTCTTCAGTTCGCCGTGCTGTCACCGGAACTTCGGAAGCAAAAGCAGGACGAATATGAGTCCATGGGTTGGGTAACAGGCGTGTCCAGCCCGTGGGTCGAAAGCTATAACATTGCAAAGCAGACTCAGACTCCCGATGGCAACTGGGAATACCAAGTACAGTTGGCACTCATGACTTCTACCGGAGATGCCGGCTCCACCATGGCCACGCTTTTGGTAAAACAGTATGAAGAGAACTGGTTCATTGCCCAAATTTCGGAAGTACATCTCCCACCAGCTTCCAAACCTGATATTCCACTTCCTAGCCTCACCGGCACCGTCAAAGAAATGGAACCCGGCGAAAAGACTCGCTTTCTTCTGCAAGGTGCCCCCATGTCAAACGGTGAGCCGCTTCTCGTTTGGATTACCCTAGGTGAGAACACCCAGATAGCAATAGAACAATCCGGCAAAGACCATGCTGGCGTAGTCTCTGACCTTAAAGTCGGCCAAAAGGTAAACGTCGAGCTTTCAGGCCCTATGCTGGAGTCCTACCCAGCCCAAGCTGCCGCAGCGTCAGTCCGCATCCTGAAGTAACTTGATCTGCCAACAAGGAGGCTGTCCCAAGTTAACTCATTGGGACAGCCTTCCGTTACTGTAGGGAGTTATGAACTGCGTCAGCTCCGACTTCAATCAGGCGCCGCGCATATTTTGCAGGTCTTCAATATGGGTCTTTTCTTCCTTGATCAGCCTCTCGGCTACCTTACGTGTCTTGGCTAAACGAGATTCTTGAGCTAGCTTTTCATAATACCTAATCGAAGCCTTTTCAGCCTTAATGGCCAAATCCAGCACCTCATCCGTTGTTTTCAACTTTTGCACCATCATAGGTACAGCGTCGGGCTCAGGAAACACCGCGTCCGAAACTAGCTGGCGGAAAAACTTCTCCACCTCTTCATTAAACAAGTAGCTGTCATCGTAGTTTCCCTTGTCAGCCAGAAGTTCTTCATATAGGCCGTCAAATACTTCCTTGTGTTCTAGTTCTGTTTTGGCCAAATGAGTAACCAATTCCCGCACCTTATCATTTTTTACATGTTTAGCCGCTTCCAAATAGAATCGATAACCGCTGTCTTCCATCATTCCTGCTAGTTGTAAGACTTCAAGTTCATCCATGATATCAACCTCCATTAGCTAGTTCAACTCGTTTATGTCACCTCGACTCCTTATACGAGCTGCTGCAGGCCTTTTTCTGCTCACCTGCCTTAGTAATTCATCATTAAAGGGTAAATCCCTGCTTTAGGTTGTTCTCTTGTTTCACTCTCTTGCCAGCCTTAGTACTGTAATCTTCCCCTGCATCACTTGTCCCATGACGCACACCTAAAACCCAAAAATGGTTGACAGCCACAAGGCTCTATGATAATATTTTTATGTCAAAAGCAAATGGGCCATTAGCTCAGATGGCAGAGCACCTGACTCTTAATCAGGGTGTCGCAGGTTCGATCCCTGCATGGCCCACCACTTGTACCAAGGGTTTCAGGATTTTAGTCTCTTCTCTTCTTGGCTTTTACATTCAGCAGCGGACTGTTTTTTTTATGTCTTAGCAACAAAAGTCTTGACAGTTTTTGCTGTCAAGACTTTTTGCTTTTCGTAGCTTAGCCATTGTTACCCTTACTTAGTTGCCCACTTTTCGTGGCCAAAAATGCAGATTTTCATAACAAGTGTCCTACAAAAAGACTCGCTGAGCCAAAATATATTAACAATCCAACTACATCTAGCACTGTAGTTACAAAAGGTCCTGATGAAACAGCGGGATCTTTACCAATCTTATTAAGAGCAAGTGGAACAAAAGCCCCTAACGCAGCCGCTACTGTAAGGGTAAGGGTCATTGACAGCCCCACAACAAGACCCAACATAGGTATTCCCTGCCATACATAAGCAATCAATGCAGTCGCAATTCCACTTACTGCCCCTAGTAGAAGGCCAACAGCACTTTCCCTAGCTATATCATCCCGTATACTCTTTTGGGTGTCTATATTGTCGGTTGCCAGCCCCCTTACTATTATTGCAGAGGACTGAGTACCCACATTCCCACCCATATCCATTAAGACAGGGATAAAGAACGATAATGCAATTACCGCCTCTAAAGTTTCAGAAAAGCCACTTACTACCTTTCCTGAAAAGATCTGTCCCACAAGGGCGATTAGAAGCCATGGAAGCCTCCTATAAGCTCTGTACCAAGCTGACTTATCTTCTACATCTAACTGAACATCAGCACCTGCCAGCTTCAAAATATCTTCAGTAGCTTCCTCTTCTATTATGTCAAATACATCGTCCACCGTTATTATTCCAAGCAGGGTGTTATCATGATCAACTACCGGCATACCTAATAAACCATATTTCTCAAATACTTTGGCAACTTCTTCCTGATCCATCCCTGCATCTATTCTTATTACATCAGTAAGCATTACTTCTTTTAGGGGTAAGTTAGGTTCTGCAAGTATAAGGTCTCGTAGCGATATCACCCCTTTAATTTTGTTCTCATTATCAACTACATATATATAGTAAATAGTTTCTGCATCAGGGGCCACATCAGGAAGCTTATCTAAAACCTTCTTTATGGAAGTGTCCAGATGAAAGGCTACATACTCAGTGGTCATTAGCCCCCCTGCCGTGCTTTTATCATATTCCAGCAGATTCTCGATTTCCGATCTTTCCCCAACTGCTAACATTCCAAGTAATCTTTCAGCTAACTCATCAGGTAGTTCTCTCGAAAAATCTGCTATTTCATCACTTGACATTTCCTTTAAGAGTCTGGTCATATAATTACGAGGCACATTGTTCAAAAAATAGAGGCGTAGATCATGTTCTAATTCTTCAAGCACCTGGACTGCTTTTTCGGAAACGAGGCAGTTAAAAATAAATTCTCTATTGCCTTCGGGTAAATCCTTAAAAAGATTAGCAATATCAGTCGGATGCAATTCTTCCAGATAATCCACCAGTATATCTGTATTATCGTCTTCTATTAATCGCATTACTTCCCGGAGGATCAAATCATCTTGTGTCATATTCCATGTCCTCCTTTCATATCACCAATTCTTTGAGAAAAAGAGTGGCTGTTCCAAAGTAGACAGCCAATGTTATTATGTCAACTACTGTAGTAATAAGCGGACCTGATGCTATGGCAGGATCTATATGAAATAAGTTTAATATAATTGGAATTAACATGCCTATTAATGCCGACAGGGCCAAACTGACAACCATTGCAACACCTACGGTTACTCCTATATAAGGATTCCCCTGCCAATAAAAGGCTAAAGCTGCCAATAAACCCCCGCAAACTATTCCTGCAATAAGCCCTGCAAATGTTTCATGGATTAAGTTCCTAATAATATTGTCCCGTGTCAATTGTTCAGTTGCCAGACCCCTCACTGCCAGTGCAAGAGACTGTGTCCCAACATTTCCACCTGATGCCATCAATACCGGAATAAAAAAGGCTAGTGAAATAACGGCTTCCAGGGTAGATGAATACCCTTCTATGACATTCCCGGCTAACATATCTCCCGCAAGACAAACCAGCAACCATGGAATTCTTTTTCGAAAGGCTTGAATAGGAGAACTTGTTAACACAGTGTCTTCTTCAGCTGTTATACCTGCCATCCTGTGTATATCTTCAGTAGTCTCTTCTTTGAGTACCTCTAGTGCATCGTCTACCGTAATAATCCCCATTAGCCTCTCATTTGTATCTATAACAGGAACGGCAAGGAGGGAATACTTATCAATCGTTTTTACAGCAATCTCTTGGTCATCATCTACATTGACTGTTACAACCTTCTTATGCATTATCGTTCTTACTAATAGATCCCTCTGTGCACTAATCAATTCTCTTAATGAAAGGACCCCTACAAGCTTGTGGTTTTCATCAACTATATAGAGATAGTATATTGTTTCTGCATGGCGTCCAAACTTTCTTACCATCTCTATGGCTTCCTCTACTGTAGTATCCTGGGGTATGTATACATATTCTGTCGTCATTATACCCCCGGCACTATCATGGGAAAGAAGAAGCAGCCCTTTTACATTTTCCAGTTCATCTATTGACAACTTCTCTAATATTTTTTCCACCTTGTTTTCAGGAAGTACCTGCAGCAAGTCCACTATCTCATCTATAGACATCTCTCTAATAACTTTTTCTTTTTTCCCTTCCGGAAGGCAATTAATAATATCAATCTGTATTTCAGGTTCGAGTTCATCCAGTACTTCAGCAGCCTTTTGATAGTCAATTAGTTTGAAAAGATGTTTCTGGCTACTGTTTTGTATTTCTGCTAGAAGTTCAGCTATGTCGGCAGGATGAAGCTTTAGAAAAAGTTCTTTTATCTGTGCTGTATCCCCTCTTTTAAGCATCACTTTAATACTCTTGATTAAGTCAATTTCATTGGTTGCCATGCCGTTGTCTTCCTCCTCTCTGGAGGGAGAACCTTACAAGCATCATCTAAACAAATAGAGAATGTGTAGGAATAGATCCCCCCTCCTTATTCTTTTCAAAAACAAATGTCCTAATGCTACTCCAAGGATCGGGATCCACCCTACTCACCTCCTGCATACAAAATGAAAAAACCTTTTCAACAAGTAAAAAGGTTATGCGTGCAAAAGCACAAAGATAACCCCTCACTTGTTTAGCTTTGGCACTGTATAGCTTAGGGCATACGTCCCAGCCACATTAGATAAAGCCTTAATCCGACAATATCTGTTCACCCGTTCTTGTCTCTCGACATTTCGGGGCAGTGGCATATTTCCATACAGGAGCCTCACCCAACTGAAGGAAACAATTTTATCCTGTCTATTGATTGTAATTACACCAAAGGCACTATGTCAAGTGGTGTGTGCAATAGGGCGAACTTGTCCCAAGTCCCGCCAGGGTACCAGCGCAGGATTAGAAATAGCAGGGACTCAGTCCCTGCTATTTCTAGCTCCAGAATCGCGATTATTTCTTTTAGAGAAATATGGGCCTTAACGGTATTCGTACTGTTCCTGGACGATTTCTAAAAGTCCCAGTCTGTCTAAAACGTCTATCGGAACTAAGAAAGTCGCCATTACCACACCAGGTGCTCTCCCCAAATCAATAGATCCGGTTATGGTTGCACGGTTCTTGACTTCTGCAACGCTCATTTCGAGCAGAGAGGCTGCACGGGTAAGCGAATTGTCGATTGCTATGTTAAGATTCTCACCCGTTCCGACAAAAGAAAGCGGTAGGGATGTTTCCAGCTCCTCCATACCCCATTTCTTTGCTTGCCGGTACGCAATCTCACGCTCTTTAGCTTTCAGCGGCCGTGCCAAATCAGGTAGGTCTTCTTCCAGCGGTAGAAGAATCGGCCCTTCATTTCTAAGTTGTTTAATAACATCGACCTGTAATGTAACAGTGGCAGCAACATCACATGTGTGCCCGGCAATTTCACCGCTCCCCTGTAGTGCATGGGCATCGCCCACGTAAATGCCTCCTCCCGGTACTTTGACAGGGCAAATGACGATACAACCGGCCCGAACCCAGTTGATATCCATATGTCCGTCTGTTCTCAGTAAAAGCTGATCCGTTGTCAGTGCATATGGATGGGGCGCGCCGATCAAGAAAGTGCCAAAGTCTCCTGCATTGTGAGAATCGGGGAATATGACTGACGGCACAGTTCCCAGTTGCCCTAGAAACGGCTTTAGCCGGGTTGCAATTCCGGACAGGTGTGCAGGCGCCAGTGTCACAACAGGATGCTGAACGGATTTATCTGGAATATGCATGTAATTCCTGCCATCAGCCGCAATTTTCTCTGCCACTGTCAGAGGAACCGTGACTCCTACTCTTTTCCCTTCATCGAATACAATTGTATAACCGTTGGTAAAACCGAACGTTGACACCGATGAGCCGCATTTCTTGCAGCGAACAGCATCGGGGCCGATACCTTCTACCACGCTTTCCGGCCATATCTCTCCACAAGCCGCACACTTGCTTGCCACAAAAGGATCCCCTTCGAATCTGTCTGGGTATGCAAAATCCACGCCGGAGGATGTGGCCCTACTGGTAATTTCGATCGATTTTATACGAATAGCAATGGCATCGCCCACTTCAGCACCTTCAACAAACACTGGCTTAGTCACCTCATGTCCACCGCGCAAAGCCGGCGTTATCATCGGTCCCCAGCATCCTGGCGCTGTATTGGCAATAATGTAGCCGCCGTCTTTTACAGGACCCAACATAGGCTGTTTAGGATCCAGCAAGCCATTTGTGTATTCCTGCACACATACAGTTGTCGCCGCTTTCATAAGCCATACCTCCCTCGGATTATTTAAGCTTGCAGTCTAACACTTAACCCGGGTGTACAACTAGCTAAAGACTTCAGTACTAAAAGCTTGTTAGCCTGGCAACATAGCACACCTCCTTCTTTTCACTGGTGCGAGTCCATCTCCCAACTGTTACATTACTAATAATCTGGATTATCCATACATCAAAAACCCCACAGTGGTTACTTTTACTAATACATTCACGCCTGCAACTGCACCCTCATTATACATATATTGTCAATAGTTGTAAACGTATGGATTGTCGCAATTATAAGTAATCCCAGCTTGGATTTCCATTCAAGCTCAAGTTGATAGAGCATAATTAGAGCTGCCCCACCATGGTCAGGGACAGCTAAGTTTAGTCAGTTAACTCGGCAAGGACTATTCGCTTGTTGCTTTCTCGTATGTTCAACTCGCACCTGTTTTCTTCAGCTTCATTTTCTTATCATGAAAAAATGTAGGGAGGAAATCTGGCTTTGACTAAAAGGGGCTGCCCATCTTAAGCAGCCCCCGTCCTCTTATTCTTCTATATCACCAACTGTCCGTCGCGAAGGATGGGCTCGCCGTCCAGGTAAAGTTCAGGAGCCATAATCACCCCATCGACGTGAATGCCGGCAGCTACTTGGCCGCCGAAAGTATCGTTGCTGCCAAGGGCAATATGGGCTGTCCCGTAGACTTTTTCGTCCTCCAGCACCACTCCGATTACGCTGGCCTTGTCGTTGGTTCCGATCCCCAGTTCGGCTAAGTTGCGGGCTAATAGATTGTCCCCCAGTAGAGAGAGAAGCTTATGGCTGTCGGGGCCGACTGCATCTACCATAGCTCCTTGACAAAATGTCAGTTTCAGCGGAGCTTGCAGGGTCCCGAGGCCGGCAAAAGACCCGTCGATTACGATCTCACCTTCGGCAGTGCCTTCCACCGGAGCAATGAAAGCCTCTCCGGAAGGGAGGTTGCCCCCCTGGCCCTTGCTACGATAGATACCGGTACTGGCCACCGCCTTTCGGCTTTCTAAAGACATGCTGAGCCGCGCCCCGCCATTTATCAGCACCGCTTCTTTGGCCTCAGTTAAAAGGTCTGCCAGCTTGTTAGTGCGGGCTGCTATTTGTTCATAGTCGGCAGCCAGGGCGCCGCCGGCAAACATCTCCACTGTTATCCCCGGCATGGTAGCTATTCGAGTACCGGCAGCACAAGCTTTTTTGCGGGCTTGGGTATGAGTAAGAGAGTGGGCCGTTGCCGCCACTACCACGTCGGCCGCCGACATGCCTTGCGATACGATTGGGATTGGCTCCACGCCGCTTTTACCTAAAGGCTGCATCTGCATCTGTACTACTTTGGCCCCTAAGTCTCTCCCAGCCGCAAACAAAGCCTCGCCAATGGATAAAGTAGTCTCATCGACGATTATCAGCAGTTGTTCCCCGTCCTTTAAGGCTAAATTCTGCCGCAAAAGATGCTCGGCAATCTTCACCATACTTGTAGTCATAAGCCTACTTCCTTTCACCCAATGAGCTCCTTAAGAACTCGGGCAAAAATTCCCCGGGCCAAAATAACCGGAGCACCGGTAATCTGCCGTACTTTCTCTTGCATGGCTAGAGTATAGCCCATACAATCTAGGACCACCAACTGCACTTGTTGGCGCTTAAGCGCATCTGCCGCCTTTTCAAGTTCGGCCACATCACCATACGGAGAAGCCGCCACCATAACTTGTTCGGTCCCCACTTGCTGCCAACGTTTCTTAGACTGAGGAATTTGATCAGCAGCCGGGGACACTACCCCAACTTTTAGTCCATCGGCCACGGCCTTAGTTACGTTGTACAGTATTGGTTGAGGGCGAACTAACAATCCCTTCCCCACTAATTCAAATTCGCCGGTGCAAAGGAGAGCTACCACTTCGATCCCCTGATCGAAGAAATTTTGGATCCTCTCCTTAATTCGCGGTGTGATATACTGTTCGGCCACTTTCACCGATGAGCCGTCTGCCAACCGCGTGACCAGTACATAGTCTCCAGCCTTTGGAGCGAAAGCGGCTATTTCCTCTTTGCTCAGCCCATCCAGCGCTCCCGCTTCTTTGACCTGCACCTCAGGACCTAAGATAGCAGTCAGCTCTGGCATGATGTCAACCCTAGGAGCCTGACCAATAGTCACAGCCCCAATAACTTTACCTTTCATCGTCTGTCACCTCCGGAGGTAACTTAGTTTTCTCTTTTCCAGCGTAGATGCACCCCAAGTGGTTATCGCAGCTAGGACAACTACGACGACATTCTTCTTTGCTGCCGTCAACAGCGCTGGTACGGGCCCTTTTTAGTTTGAGTACCAGGCGGCAAAGTTTTTGAACTTCCGCTTGGTCCCCCTGGACAACAAATGTGGTCGCTCCTTCAGCCCCCATAATACCGCCGCGGCCAATGACCGTGGCCGTTACTTCGGCCAGGAGACTGAGAGCCGTAAGTTCGGTAATTATCCGACCCGGAACCGGTATTAGCCCTACTGCCATACCCATGGACCAGTGGGTGCCTTTGCGACTGGCGGCCAAAGTTGCCTCTGCAATTGAACCCGGGGTTAGTTTCTCCAGGCCGGCCGGTATAATGACGGTGATCCCCTCCGCCGCCAAGGCCGAGATAACTCGGCCCGGATTTCCTCCCAAGGGGCTGCCGGCCATTAAGGCAGCATGGCCGCGGCGGTCAATTAGATTGGCCCCGCAGACGGCTATGTCACCTGGTCCCATGGTGAGGACGGCCTCTTGAAGATCGTCATCGACTCCCCTGGGTACTCCTTTTTCCACTAAGATGGAATGCGGCTCGGCCACAGTGGTACGAGCCGACTTGGTACCCAGAGGAGTAATACGGCCCGACAGCCTAAGCGGCGCTCCGACCAGTATTTCGGCTAGTGCCGATACAGTGGTGCCCCCCTTGAGAAGTATCCTTCCGTGTTTAAGAGCGGCCTGTACCTCGGGCATTCGGGTCACGGCAAGGGCGATAAGCTGCTTACCCTCGCTCACTGTTAGAGTTAGTTGAGCTCTCATATCGATCTATTCTCTCTAGTCGGCCCGGCCTAAGGTCTGCAGATGACTTAAGGACCCGTAGAGATGAACCAGATGCTTGTATTCTTCTTCATCATAGAATTTGCATTTGCCCTCACCGAAAACTTTGGCCACTTCGATAACAAACCGGGCTGCCAGTTCAACATCGCCGGCATGACTAGCCCCGGTGGCACAGCCGGGAACAGGTGTTTCTGCCGTAATAGCCACACCCACGCAGGGAGCCGTGGTGGCTGTTGCCGGCTGAAGAATGCTGTTGACATGGTAGACACCATTGCCGTAGGGTGTGATATCTTGAGTCGTAATGGCAAACACAACCGGGAGCTGACCGGTGGTGATGGACATGATATCCAACAAGTCTTCACTAACCCGAAGAATATAGCCTTCTTTTACAGTGGGTGAAATGGCAAAGCCGCGATGGTTGATAATCCGGTTGCCTTTGGTGGTATCAACGGAGAGAATGGCATCCATGGCAGGATCAATTTCATACTCGTTCATGGTGGCAATGTCCACTGGTGAATCCATAAACGGTACCGGTTCATGAGGTCTAGTGGGTGCATGAGGGCAAATGTGGGTAGTCACTATTACATCACCTGCTAATATATCTCCCAAAGCATGCATGCACCCCAGCTTTAACGCGGCCGCAACAGCTACCGCTGCTCCGTCACCGTCGGATACAAAGCCGATTCGTTCCGGCCGTGCTCCCAGCCCGCCCAAACGACCGACTATTCCCAACGTAGGTGCCTTACCGCCGCTTATCTTGCCGGACCGGCCAGGAATTACAGCCTTAACAAAGTCAGTGTAGCCTTTAGGACCTTGGATACGTTGGGACTCTACTTGGTGAACGCCGGCATCCAGCAGCAGTTTAGTAACTTGTTCACCGTCGGCCTGCGGACTGTCCAGTATCTCGAACACCTCGAGAACCTGTTTTAGCAGCATTGTTGATTTGAACCCCCTTATTGCTCAAGATAGTCAATTACTTTCTTACCCGTCACTTTTTCCGCCGCCACCAACAGTTCCGGGCTAAACATACCTGCTCCCAGCAGCAAATTGGCTCGCGGTACATAAAGTATGGCTACCTCTTGTTGTTCATGAATATCGGCGGAGGAGACCGGGGTGCCGGTGGACTTATCCAAGGTCATAATAAGATCCGGGAATGTCCCCAACCTGGTACCGTCTTTTTCAAGGGTCATATACTCGTTCCAAAACGTAAGTTCAAAAGAACCGAGTGTTACTCGCCCAGAGTCGAAGCCGCCGGCGGTGACGAGTTCAACTTTTTCTACTGCTCCCGTCTCCACAATCTGGCCGCCTAACACCTCCGCCGCCGCTTCAACCACAGCAGTTCCACCTTTGGGCCGGGCTGCCAGCATAGCTTGACCCAAAGTTATTGACTGACGGACAGCTCCTGGAGCTCCGTTCTTCTTTACATAACCGGCATCGATGGGATTTCGGGCTACAGCCACCAGGCCGCCGGCCTGTACAGCCGCCTGCCGCACTAAAGCAGCCGCCCGTTCAATATTGCCTTGCACAAACAGTTCCAGGTATCTTCCCTCGGCAGGATCTCCCCCGGCCGCCGTCTGATAAGATATATAACCTTCTTTAGCATGAAGTCCCATGGACCCCATGGCTCCCGTGGGATGAGCGCGACCATTGCAGGGCGCATCTACCACTGGGATACCTAAGATTGCCGACTGTAACCAGCCGTTGATAGTGGCTGTTCCGCCACATTCGTTGGTTATGAGCCCGTCCGCCTTTATTTGGGCCTTTTCGGTCAGCAGTTCCACTGCTCGGACATAGCCCACCGGTTTGACCATGGCCTCCTTGGCCGCCGGGGCTCCTACAGCCGACACCGTAAACAAGATAGCTTCGTCATCCATCGCGTCGATATCCACCAGCCGGACTGTACCCATGCGCACAGCCAGCTGGGCCAGTTCACGCCCCCATGCCATAGATCCACCGCCGCCACCGCCCAGTACAGCCCCACCGATTACCGCTGCCTCAACTAACTCTTGATCCATGATCAGTTCTGCCACTATACAACCCCCTCCTTTAAGCTTCCCTGGAGACATACCAAGCAATAAGGCCAGTTGCAATAACCGGATCTACCACCCTAATACCAAGCTCCCGACGAATATCCTCCGCCACCCCGATGGTTGACATCCCGGTACAAGCCAAGACTAACACCTGGGCTCCTTTCTCCCTCAGCTTTTCCGCTGCTGTCAAAACAGCCTGCTTACCAGGTGGTTTCATGAGATCTACAGTAGTCTCTACGCCCACGGGTTTGGCCGAAGCTAACAGGGCTGACCCCAGAACATTAGCCATTGCTGCCGGAACATCCTCGGTTATGCCCAGAGCAGCAACACTGGCACTCAAGCTGAGGGCCACATGGGCAGCTGCACTGCCGGCACCGATAATAGGGATGTCCAGTACTTCTCTGGCCTGCTGGACCCCGGGATCAGCGGCGCAGCTGACAATAATTGCCTGTAAACCGTCCTGGGCCATCTCTTGCGCTAAAGCCACTACTTTGGGCCATGCTTGCTCTTCGGTAGCTTGGTCGAATACACCGCGTGGTTGTCCGGCAATGCAGCTCGTAATCACTTCTAGTCCAGGGAAATAGTTCATGATGAGATGGCCGTGTAAACCCAGAACTTGCGGATCATCGGTGGTCAGCACCCGAATCAGGCCAATCCTTGCTTTTTCCATCTTCACACCCTCTAAGACGTAAATTGTTCGGGCCAAGGTTCTTAGGGACTGCCGGCCACTGCCGGCAGTCCCTATTTTAACTAAAAGAATGCTCGTGCTATAGCGGAAAAGAATCCATATAGTCCATCGCCGGCAATTAGTCCGGCTTCACGGATTTCCATGGGCTCTGTCCCGATAATGAGCCGTACGATTACGGCAATCAGAACACCAATGCCGTAGATAGGATTGTTGATCAACAGTCCCGTGGCAAATAGAATCCCCATTGCCCGACCGGATCCGCCAATGGCCTGCAGAATTGCTCCTGGTATGGCCCAGATCGCCAACTGGCGTACAATTCCTGGCTCACCGGCCCCAGCCTTGACGGTGGTAGCGAATACCCGGCTGACGGGAGGCAGCATATCCAGTTGGAAATGCATGTTCATAAAGAGGGCCACCATAACCATGGCCACAATACCTCCAACTAACTCGGCAATAAGTTGTTCCTTGCGTCCCTCCAGTTCATACTCAACATCTTTACCATCGCCGCGCAAAATCCAGCCTGTCTTCAAGTCGTAACCCATGTCAGCAAAACAGGGACCGGAACTGGCAACGTAACCGCTCAAGAGAGCTAGCGGTACACCTGGGAACCCCATGAACAGCCCTAAGGTTAAGAAAATAACAGTAATGGCAAAGCCGGGGAACCAGCCTGAGTGCATGGCTGCTAAGCCGACTAAAATAGCTGCCAACAGAGCTGAGATCCCGGCCCAGAGAGTCCATATCATCATGGTACCGAAACTCATTTCCGCGATAATACCACCGACAACCGCCAGAGCAACTGCTCCCACCAAGTATAGTCCTAGGTGCACTAAGGCAGCGCGCTTTGCTTGGGTAGGCCCAACTGTTTTTTCCGTCACAGCCTTACTTTCTTCGTCGGCCTTATTAGCCTGACCTCCGCGCTGAATGATTATTATTGCTTGGATCAAGCTAACTATCCCGGCCCCAATCATAACGCCATGGGGAACATAAGTCGTGCCCAGGTCAATGCCGAATAACTGTTGAGAATACCCGCGTATGACAAGTCCTATTCCTAGCGCAGCCATGGCAAAGATATTAGCTATAAAAACGATCCCCACTCCGGCCATGGGTAGTTTAAAGTGGGTACCGACCACTCCGGCAATAACGCCTTCCACTAGTCTTCTAGCTTTCCGCCCACCTTCATCACCAGCAATAATGGCCTGAGCAGTAGCCACACCCGGCGGCCAAGCCCCATCTCCGGGATACAAGTCAGAGTCGAATACACTGTAGACAAAGCTCATACCTACCAGGGTAGATATGGTAGAGCCAATTAACATGGGTATAACCAATCCAGGCTCTCCATAAAGGTAAATGATGCCGACGGCCAACAAACCGCAGTTAGCAGCACCAAATCCACCGGCCGAAGTCATGGTCTGTACCAAGTTCTGTCTCTCCAGCGAACGGAACTTAGCCATAGAGGCAAAAGGAACCCGAGCCAAAGTCATAGCCACAATGGCTCCAATGATCGATGTATTGGGAGTGATTCCGATCCGGGAAATAATCTGCATGCAAATGGCCGCTGCTGCTGCCGCCATAATGACACTCAGTATGAACGTTTCCGGTGCCAACGCCTTTTCATGCCTAGCTTTCTTTTCGTCCATCTTCATCCCTCCTTAACTTTGCTGTTTTGGCCTCCAACACACTGTGTCCCCGGATTTTAGTATCACCTCCTTCAATAGGTAAAATGCTTAATTGCTACTGGCCTTACTATAATCTACTTAGCCCAGTGCTCGTCCCATACCTTTGTGCGGTAAAAACAAAAACGCGCCCCTTTCTTCGTAGAGCGCGCACTAAAACTAGGCCAGCTTATCATTGATCAAGGAATGGGGTCATGTGCAGAGCCATTGCTAGCCGGAAACGGTGGTTTGGTTTTCTCAAATCCATACCGGTTATCTCCTCTATTTTTCCTAGCCGATAACGCAGGGTGTTTTCGTGTATAAACAGAGATCGGGCGGTTTGTCTCATGGCGGCCCCCTTTTCCAGGAAGCGGCGAAGTGTAAACAGCAGGTCGACACCACTGTCAGCATCATGCTCCATTAGAGAACCCAGCATTTCCTGACAAAACGCAGCCATTTCTTCTTGATGCCCACAGCGGTACAACAGACGATAAACATCTAGTTCTTCTTTAATAGCCAATTGGCCTTCTCCCTGGGTCTTGCGACTAATTTCCATAAGCTCACATGCTTCTCGGTAACCTGAACCCACGTCCAATAGACTCGTACAATGATCACTCACAGCAAGTGAGACACTAATATCTTTAAGCTCTTGGGCTAAATTCCTTTGAAGTTCTATTAATAGATTGTGTAACCCTTTATGCTCTTTCTTCTGACGATTGGAACCCGGCAAGTGTACCACCGCAATACAGCTGTCACTTATGCTGGCCACAATATAGGAATGGCTATGGGCGGCGACAGTTTTCCTTGTCACTGCTAACATTTTAGATTTTATGTTCATAGCGTACGCTTCGTCTTGCTTTCTTTCCACCAGGGCGGCAAACCCGTCTATATTTGCCACCAGTACCACAACCGGCTGAACAAAGTTCCAGCCTAAAGCTGCAGCCCGCATTTGAGCCACTTCTTCGGAAGGCAGATTGCCACTAATAAGATCATAAACAAAATCATGGCGAAAATGATGTTCTACCTCAGCAATGGCGGCCCGCTTAGTAGCCTCCAGAGCAGCTACCGTACTGGCATTTTCTAACGCTATCAGATCCAGTTCAGTGCAAGGCGTATCGATTTCGTTGACTAAAAAATATCCGTACGTATCAGATTCAATGCGAATTGGAAAGACCAGCAGTTCTCCAATTCCTAGACGCAAATTCCGATAGTCATGATGATCTATGTGAGCCAGTTTTTGAATGTCCATTTGATCTAAAAACGGCATGCCTACACGAAAGGCAGACCAGTTATCAGTTTCGGTTGGAAACCAAGCCAGCAGTCGGCCTTCGGCGTCACAAACAGCAACGGGTTTGTGCAGGAGGGAATGAAGCGTTCGGACAATGGAATCGAAACTACCGCCCTCCAGAGCAACTCGTCTAAATAGTCTATGGATATTAAGATGGTATTCCAACCTGAAAGCTTGGGCATGAAGGATTCTAGTTAACAACGGATGGGTAATCTCCACATAGGGAACATCCTTGACAACATCAACAATAGGTAGTTGTAATTCGTTGGCCAATTTAATCACCCGCTCGGGAACGCAGCCCAAATAGCGGCGAACTTTGAGGGCAAAACCGGCTGCGCCTACATCTGCAGCTGATTGAACTAGTCGGCACTGAGCCTCCACATCATCGTGAATAGCGTACCAGCTGCTAACAAGCAGTAAGCCGCTCCTGAAGTACTTGTCCGGATCGGGAACCTCCATCACATCCACAAAGCGAATCGGACGGTTCAATCCTTTATGGCCAGCGATAACCTGCGCTTCTGGAAACAGGCCGAGTTCTAAGGCTTCCGCTAGAGTAATGCTCATTACCTCACCTCTCTGCGCCCATAAACCCCGTCACTGTATAGATGGGGTGGTATTATTTCTCATGCACCCTCGCTAATATCGCCAGTTTCTTTTGCGGGCTATATCGCTTAATGGCCGCTTCGGCCTTCATGGCTTCCGACCGGGAACCAAATTCCAGCTAACCCAGTAGCTCCACCGGCCGTCGCCCTTTGGTATAGCGACCACCCTCTCCCTGTTGGTGTTCTCTCAGCCGGCGCTCGGGGGCGGTTGTGTATCCGGTGTAGAGGCTTCCGTCTTGGCACCGGAGAATGTAGACGTAATGGGACATAAACAACGCCAACTCCCGTTCGTCAACTGTTGTCTTTGTTCCGCACGGTGCCCACGGCAGGGGAAGTACGTTCAAATGCACATGCTGCCAGCTCAGGAAATCCAGCCACCAGTCGGACAAAAATTTCGGTTAAGTGTGGATCAAACTGTGTTCCCGCATTCTTACGCAGTTCTTCCACGGCTTTATGCTTGCTCAGGGCTTTACGGTAAGGCCGGTCGTTGGTCATGGCGTCAAAGGAATCGGCCAGAGCCAGGATGCGGCAATGCAGAGGAATTTCCTCCCCTTTCAACCCCTGGGGATACCCGCGGCCATCCCAACGCTCGTGATGATACAGTATATATTCCGCCACAGTTGACAGCTCCGGTGTATTGCTAGCAATTCGATAGCCAATTTCCGGGTGTTTCTTGATTTCTGCCCATTCGGCCGGGGTAAGGGGCTCCGGTTTGTTGAGGATATTCTTGTCCACCCCTATCTTACCGATGTCATGCAGCATGGACAAGAGAGCCAGATCGTCCAAATCCCGAGCGGAAAGGTTAAGTTCCTGGCCCAGAGCAAGGGAGTACTCCTTGAGCCTCATGGCATGCTGCTCTGTTTCCGTACTCTTTTCATATAGGGTGGCCAGCATGGTGTTTATGAGGGTGTTGCGGTAGCTCTTGATCATAAGGAGCTTTTGTCTGTACATGCGATCCTCGGCTTCTTTTAACACTTCTTCAAAATCCTGAGTCTCCCCTTCTCTGATGGCGAAACCAAGAGCGATATTCACGTTCATAATGGGATCGTTACTGCTTTCAGTTGCCGCCTCGATCCGGCGAACAATCTTCTCCGCCGCTTCTGTTTCGGTTTGGGGAAGGAGAATGAGAAACTCATCGCCTCCCCAACGGGCGATTATGTCTGTCTTACGGCAATTTTGCTTTAGTATTTTGGCCATCCGCTCCAGCAGTCGGTCTCCTTCTTGGTGCCCAAAGATGTCATTTACGAGTTTTAACCCATTGACATCTCCCATGATAACCGCTAAGGGCAGATGTCCCAAACCCTCTAGCCGTTTGATTTCTTCTTGAGCAAATCTACGGTTATAAAGCCCGGTTAATGGATCGTGATAACTTAAGCGTAGAATCTCCTGCTGATATTCCCTTTCCTTAGTGACATCACGAAAAACCATCACAACACCATAGATGTCGTCCTTCTCGTCCTTGATCGGTGCCGCACTGTCAGCAATAGGAATTATCCCGCCCTGCTCAGTAATCAATAAGGTGTGGTTAGCCAGGCCGATTATCTTTCCTGTCTGCAACACTCTTGCCACCGGATTCTCAACCTCTTGCCCGGTTTCTTCATTGACCAACCTAAAAACCTCGTGAAAGAATCTACCCCTGGCTTCTTCCTGCTTCCAGCCTGTAATCGTCTCCGCCACCATGTTCATAGCAGTAATTCTACCTTCTTTATCAGTGGTAACCATCCCGTCACCGATGGACAACAAAGTGGTTTTCAAGATCTCTTTTTCCAGGTATAGCTTTTCCCGGTACTGCTCCCGTTCAGTGGCGTCAAAAATAATCGAGAACAGCAGCCGCTGGCCGGCGTTAACTATGGGACAGGAATAAACGTCCACCAGTCTAACATCTCCGGTCTTTAAGCGGTGAGGAAAAAGAAAGTACCGCTGCTTCTCTTTTGCCGCCCTCATCCTAAACTCCTTCACTTCTTCTGTCGGCATCTGGTTGATGTCCTGGATGCACATGTTAAGGAGTTCCTCTCGGCTGTAACCGTAAAATGATACAGCTGCCGGATTGGCGTCCACTATCTTCCCGCTTACCGGTTCAATCAGGAGCATAACAGCATCATGTCTATTGAACATGGTCTGCAGTCTGGTGAGGAATTCTTCT